>DAIRDI010000013.1:0-20910 GCA_036796235.1 Candidatus Competibacteraceae bacterium
GAGGGCCGCGAAGCCGCCGAGGGCATCCTGGAGTATCTGGGGGTGTGAGTCGCCAGCCGCCTCTGGTTCTCGCCGGCGGACCGCTTCCTCAACCGGGGTTTCCGACGCGCCCGATCGCTTTCCCTTGGTTCTTTATGCTTTAACCCTTTGCCCGCAGTCGGTGATGCGGTTCGAGGCGCGGGGCTGCGTCGTGTGCTTGAGCGGGGTTGTAAAAATTCCGCGCCCTTGAAATCAAGCGCCGCATGGTGGGTTCATCGGTTACGAGCAACGCAACGCGGCCCGTTGATCGCGTATCAGACGTTCCTGTTGCCTGGTGGTGTCATCGGCGCTGGCCGCGCAATCAAGCGCCTGGCAAAGGATTTCCCTGGGAAGGGTAACGACCAAGGACAAATCGCGAGCGGTTAGAGTCGCCTTAAATGAACGGCCGTCATAGTCGGCTTGCCGGCGCAAGTCGAGCCAGCTTTTTGCGGTCAATCCATCCCCCAAATAGCCCAGATAGAAACCTGGATACGGGTTGCCCTGATAGCAGGGCGGTCGTTCCGGTCGGCCATGTGCCCGACTGGTCAGCAGGCGGAAGATTACATCGCCGTCTGGCGTTCCCGTCAGCACGAGGAGGAATTTGGGCCGCCACTGACCATCACCAGGATCACGGTAAAAACGGTTATGACGATAGATTTGTCCGGGAGCCACATCCGCAGGTAACTGGCCGACCATATCAACACCGCGCCGAATTGACGATGGCTTGGTATTCCTTGGCTGCTTCCAGAGTGGCATCCCGGTACGGATCGTCATCGGCAATGGCGAGGTTATAGGAAATACACTGGTTGAAACCTTTCCCGTCGTTCCAAACCTTGGCCCAAGCGCCGTTCTCAGCGTGCGTCACATCAATCATTTTCGGCGAATATTCTTCGCCGTACCGGTCCACCAGCTCCGCCATAATGCGCAACTCGCGCCTGGAAAAGTGGCTGTCGTCGAACTCGGCGCGTGGCGCCACACTTTCCCGAACATAATCAATGATTGGTTCCGGACGAATGGAGATCGCTTCCGCCATGTCCGGCTCCGGTTCATCCCACTCCTGATAAAGAGCAATCGGCACGGGACCGAACTTCCAGGCGCGATAGTCCAACCCCGTCACGCTTTGCCCGGTCTGGCGGAAGTGCTCGAAATCGAGCAGATACAGCAGCTTGAACAGTTTGATCTTGCCCAAGTGTTGAGTATGTCTGGCAAAATAGACGATCGCGTTGATCAGCTTTTCGCGTTCGTGGGTGATCAGCATATTTCCTCCCAATCCGCCAGCAGTCGCCGCTTGATCGATAGCGCGGGCTCGGATAGCGCCTCGTCTCGTTCGTGGGCGTATTCTCGCCACAACATGAGTAGTTGTTCCTTCAGTTCCACGAACAACTCAGCGCGGGTCGTGGCAAACACATCGAGACTCCACGGCGAGTGTTCCAAGGAAAGAAATTGTTCGTCATCCGTCAGCGCCGGCGAAAAATTAACATACCGCAATAATAACCCAATGGTAGCTTTATCTACCTCTTTCATCTTGACTCGTAGTCGGCGTATAGAACCGTGAACGGCTTTTTCGGGATCAGGGAAAAGGACGTTGGAACCGTAACCGGCTCACCTCCCCTCTTTCGTAAAGGGGTGGTGGGTCGGGGAGGATTTTCAGCGAGGTTTGGGCCAAAAATCCCTTTTTCCCCCTTTTTGCAAAGGGGGCTGAATGATTACCTTCGGTCAAGACACAACAAAGTCGAAACTGACCGGCGAAAATGCTGCCTAACGAACTGCTCGATAGACTCCGTACTGTTGCGGCGTTCTCGTGGCTAGCAGGTTCCAAGAGGCTCGCATGAAAACAGCCAACTTCCCCTCAAGGCGCACTTATTCACCACTGCCGGCCTGCATCATGGCCCTGTTGCTAACCGCTCCGATTCCGACAACCGCCCAGCAGATCTACAAATGGACCGACGCCAGCGGACAGGTCCACTACAGCGCGAGCAAACCCGAGAGCCTCGGCCCCGTACAAACGCTCGACATTACCCCACCACCGCCCGCCGCGGCCAGCTCCGACCCAGGCGCCGAGATCGCGCGCCTCAACGCGCTCGCCGAACAACTGGCCAGCGAACGCCAGACGGCGGAACAGGCCCGCCGGGAGCAGGCGACCCGCGACCTGGAACGACGCAACCAGGAACTGCAAAACGAACTCCTGCGCCAACAATTGGAACGGCAGCGGGAAGAAACTCGCGAGCGCATCATCATCGGCCATCCGCCCTACCTGCCTCTCTATCCGTCCTACCCACCCTATCGGCCCCATCCCCCTCATCGACCCTATCCGCCCCATCCGCTGCCTCCCCATTCCGGGCCACCCTGTCAGCCGTGGCCGGCCTGCCGTCATCCCGCGCCGCCTGCGCCGCCGCCGCGCCCCGGCCCGTTGGCCAAGCCGAATCCGCCCTTCCAACCTGCTCCGGCCGGCCTTGCGCCACGGCCGCAAGCGGTGTTTCGCGGGCGCTGAACCTCTGGAAATCAGCCGAACTTCAGTCGAAACCCGGCCTTGCGCAGGTACTGCGCCTCCGCCTCCAAATCGGCTCGGGTCAACGGATGGGCCTTCAGCCAACCCTCCGGGAACTTCAACAACACCCGCCGCTGGCCGACGTGCAGTTCCAACGGCGGCAGGGGTTGGCGGCTGCGGCCGCGATGCAGCACCACCGCCAACCGCAACAACACCCCCAGCCGCTGGGCCACAGGCGCCACGTCCCTGGGCAGATGCTCGAACCCATCGGCCGGAAATCCCCGGCGATGTCGGTGGACCAGCGCCGCCAGCAGTTCCTGATCGCCGCGCGAGAAACCCGGCAAATCGGCGTGCAGCAGGATGTAGGCCCCGTGCTTGTGATACAGATGATGGCTGAGCAGCAAGCCGATTTCGTGCAACCGGGCCGCCCATTCCAGAATGCGGCTGTGGCCGCCGACCGGCAACCGCCAGCGGTCGCGCACCTGAGTCAACAACGTCAGGGCGGTCGTGCTGACCCGCTCGGCTTGCGCCTTGTCCAGATCGTAGCGGTCGAGCACGGTGACGATGGTCCGGTCGCGAACGTCCTCATGGCGGATCCGACCCAGCAGATCGTAGATCACCCCCTCGCGCAAGGCGCCCTCCGAAACCTCCATTCGTTCCAAACGCAACGCCTCGCACAACCCGTGCAACACCACAAATCCTCCGGCGAACACCCGGGCGCGGGCCGGTTCCAGCGACCAGCGCGCGGCGATGGCCGCCGTCTCTCCAGTCTCCAACAAGGCGACCCGCAATTGCCGCAACGCTTCCAAAGTGATCCCCTCGCGGCACCATCCCTCACGCACCACTACATCCTGGATCGCCTTGATGGTGCCCGAGGCGCCGGTCGCCACCTGCCAGCCCAGTTCCCGAAACTCCACCGTCACCGGCTCCAGCTTCAGTTGCACCGCCAAATCAGCCTCGCTCATCCGGGATTCAACGATCCGTCCGTCGTCGAAGAACGCCCGGCTCATGCTGACGCAACCCATCTTCAGACTGGTCAGGTGCAGCGGCTGAAATTTTTCGCCGACGATCAACTCGGTGCTGCCGCCACCGATATCCACCACCAAGCGCTGACCCGGCGTGTCGGCCACGCTTTGCACCACGCCCAAATAAATCAGCCGCGCTTCTTCGTGGCCGCTGATGATCTCGACGGTGTGGCCCAGGACCGCCTCGGCTCGGACCAGAAACTCAGTGCTGTTGCGTGCCTGCCGAAGCGTATTGGTGCCGACGATGCGCAGTTGCTCGGGAGGAATTTGGCGCAGAAATTGGCCGAACCGCCCCAGACACTCCAGCGCCCGTTGCTGGGATTCTCCGGACAAACGGTTCTTACCGTCCAGGCCGGCGGCGAGCTGCACCATCTCCCGCAGCCGATCCAGAATCCGCACGTGCCCGTTGGCGATCCGGGCGACGATCATGTGAAAACTGTTCGAACCCAGGTCGATCGCGGCGACGATGTCGGACGACGTGGTGAATTGCCCTTCAAGTAATGGTTCCAGATCGTTCACTCCTGTTTGAGGCTGCGCAATTGACTGGGAGTCAGCGCCCAGTGCAGCACGCCTTCGCCGGCCCGCGCGCGACCTGGGCATTCGAGCAGCGCTACCCCTCCCTTGCGAAAAACCACCAGCGGGCGCGGAACGCCAGCCAGCAGCAACCCCGCCAGCAGACTGAGTTGCGGCTCGTGACCCACCGCCGCCACCACGGCCTCGGCCGGCTCCTCCGCCAGCCAGCAGACCACCGCTTCGGGCGGCTGGCTGTAATCCAACTCGGCACGCTCCACGAGCGGTGGATCGCCGAAAGCCCGGGCGATGATTTCGGCGGTTTCGCGGGCGCGCACCAACGGACTGCACGCCAAAATATCGATCGATCCCAGTTGCGAGCGCAATCGATTGGCGCCCTTGCGCATCTTTTTTCGCCCGACCTCGGTCAGCGGCCGGCGGGCATCGGCGCCGCCAGCGGCGATGAAGGATTCCGCCTCCTCGGCGATGGCATGGCGAACCAGCAACAGTTTCATGGATGAATCCTCGGCTATGAATGATCGCCCGGCTCCCGGTGGAAACCGGAGGCGTTACGCGCCGGCGAAGCCGCCGCCGCTCGCGACTCGGGCGGAAAATCGCAGGTGAATTCGCTGCCCACGCCCAGTTCGCTGACGATCCGTAACTGACCGCCGTGATTGTTCAACACATGCTTGACGATGGATAGCCCCAGTCCGGTGCCGCCGCTGCCGCGCGACCGGTCGCGGTTGATTCGATAGAACCGTTCGGTCAACCGCGGAAGGTGCTGGGGCGCGATGCCTTCGCCGTTGTCTCGCACCGCCAGATGAATGCCTTGGTCGTCGGCGAACCAGTGAACCTCGATCCGTCCGCCGGCCGGAGTATAACGAACCGCGTTGAACACCAGATTGGAAAAAGCGCTGCGCAACTCTTTCTCACAGCCGAGAATCCACAGCTCGGGTTCGGCGACCACATCCAACTGGTGTCCCTGCTCGCCGCTGAGCGCGGCGGCATCGTCGGCGATATCCGCCAACAGCGCCGGCACCACGACCGGCCGCCGCGGCGACCGTTCCCGCTGCGACTCCAAACGGGCCAGCATCAGCAGGTCTTCGATAATATGCGACATCCGAGCGGCTTGTTGCCGCATGGCGCGCAGCGGCTGCCGCCAGCCATCGAGGCTGGGATGGTCGCTGTCGAGCAGGGTCTCCAGATAGCCGACGATCACCGTCAGCGGCGTGCGCAGTTCGTGCGAGACGTTGGCGACGAAATCCCGCCGCATCTGTTCCAGTCGCCGGACCCGGCTGATATCGGTCGCCAGCAGGAGCCATTGCTTCTTACCGTAGGGCACGACGCGGGCGTTGAGCGCCACCTCCGCGTCGACCGGCGAGGGAAATTCCAGACTGTCGCCCGGATGCCGATGATGCAGAAAGGCGACAAAGCCTGGATGTCGCAGCAGATGGGTGATGGGCAGACCGGTATCCTGGGGCGATAACCCCAATAACGCTTGGCACGGCTCATTACACCACAGGACCCGGTCGCCGTCATCCAGCACCACGGCGGCGTCCGGTAACGCGCCGGTCGCCTGCTGAAACTGCTCCAGCAATCGGCCGAGTTTGCGCTTGCGCTTGCGGCTCTGGCGGCGCAGCCGGGCGATGCGGACGCCGAGGTCGCTCCAGACTCCTTCAAACCGTGGCGGAGCGTTCTCCCGATCATCGCGTAGCCAGCGCTCCAACTGGTAAAGCTGCCAGAGTTGCCAGGCCAGAGCGCCCCAGGCGGCCAGCAGCAGCGCCAGCCAGACGTGCCCCACCAGACCGCCCGACGCCGCGGCGCCGAGAAAGAGCAGCGCCAGCCGCCAGATCAGGGTGCGCCAGGGACTTAACACGCTAAATCCGGGTCGAGAACCGGTAGCCAGAGCCGCGCACCGTCTGGATCAGCGCATCGTGGCCATGCGGTTCCAGCGCCTTGCGCAACCGCCGGATATGCACGTCCACGGTGCGTTCCTCGACATAGACATTGCTGCCCCAGACCCTATCCAGCAACTGGCTGCGGCTGTAGACCCGTTCGGGATGGGACATGAAAAATTCCAGCAGACGATACTCGGTGGGTCCCATCTCCAACAGCGTTTCGCCCGCGCTGACCCGATGGCTGGCCAAGTCCAGGGACAGACCGTTGGCGCTCAGGATCTCATTTTCCGCCGCCGGCCCGCCGCGCCGCAGCACCGCCCGAATGCGGGCCACCAGTTCGCGGGGGGAAAAGGGTTTGGTGATATAGTCATCGGCGCCGCTTTCCAGGCCCTGGATCGTGTCTTCCTCCTCGGCGCGGGCCGTCAACATGATCACGGGCAGCTCGCGCGTCAGATCTTCCTTCTTCAACCGCCGGGCGAAGTCGATGCCGCTGAGGCCGGGCAACATCCAATCGAGTAGAACCAGATCGGGCAGTCGTTCGGCGATGATCCCCTGCGCCTGTCGGCTGTCGGCGGCTTCCCGGACTTCAAAACCGGCGCCGGCCAGGGCGAACATCACCATTTCCCGGATCGGTTGTTCGTCTTCCACAATTAAAATGCATTTGGTGTTCATAGGTCCTCTTGAATTTACGCGCGCCGTCCCAAACTGTTTGCAAAGCGATCCGTCGTAAGCCTCCTTATTAAGGCAATTTGATGACAGGAACGTTACAGGGCCCCCAATTATTGGTAGTCAATGGCTATCGAGAAATTTAACCGATTCTATTTCCATAATGAATCGGGGTCGCCTAAGCTACCGGTTAGTTCGACAACCCCTCCACCCTCATCACCAGGAGTCACATCCATGAGCGTTTTGGTTACCCAGCCGGCCCCCGATTTCACCGCCGCCGCCGTCATGCCCGACGGTTCGATCAAGGAAGATTTCAAGCTGTCCGATCTGCGCGGCAAGTATGTGGTGCTGTTCTTCTATCCCCTGGACTTCACCTTCGTCTGCCCGTCGGAAATCATCGCCCATGACCACCGAGCGTCCAAGTTCAAGGAACTGGGCGTGGAAGTGGTCGGGGTGTCCATCGACTCGCAGTTCACTCACCACGCCTGGCGCAACACCCCGGTGGACAAGGGCGGCATCGGTCCGGTGCAGTTCCCGCTGGTGGCCGACATCAAGCACGAGATCACTCAGGCCTACGGCATCGAGCATCCCGCCGGCGTCG
Source organism: Candidatus Competibacteraceae bacterium (assembly GCA_036796235.1). Taxonomy (GTDB): domain Bacteria; phylum Pseudomonadota; class Gammaproteobacteria; order Competibacterales; family Competibacteraceae; genus REEE01. The sequence goes on from DAIRDI010000013.1 coordinate 7,207, forward strand.
CCCTGCGGGGTTCGTTCCTGATCGACCGGGACGGCGTGGTGCAGGCGCAGATCGTCAACAACCTGCCCTTGGGTCGGGAAGTGGATGAAATGCTGCGCCTGGTCGAAGCCCTCCAGTTCACCGAGCAATACGGCGAAGTCTGCCCGGCTGGCTGGCGCAAGGGTCAGAAAGGCATGAAACCCACCGCCGAAGGCGTGGCGTCCTACCTGGCCGAGAACGCTGGGGCGCTGTAGCCGTTCGCCCGCAACCCCGCGCTCCACGGAGCGCGGGATCGGGGGAGAGGGGGACCCACGCCGCCCGCTCTCCCGATCTCTCGATCAGTGTCCAAACGCCAGCGCCCGTTTCCTACTCCGCTCGCGTTTTGGCATTGCCCGCACACTGGATCAATACAGGAGATTTGCTGATGAGCACCCCCAAACACAGTCGTTTGCTGATTCTGGGCTCCGGTCCGGCCGGTTACACCGCGGCGGTCTACGCCGCCCGCGCCAATCTCCAACCAGTCATGATCACCGGCCTGCAAATGGGCGGGCAACTGACCACCACCACCGAGGTAGACAACTGGCCCGGCGATGTCGAGGGCTTGCTGGGACCGGATCTGATGGACCGGATGCGCCGCCACGCCGAACGCTTTCATACGGAGATCATTTTCGATCAAGTCCATACCGCCAAACTTGAGGAACGGCCGTTCCGCTTGATCGGCGACTCCGGGGAATACACCTGCGACGCCTTGATCATCGCCACCGGCGCCTCGGCCCAGTATCTGGGTTTGCCATCGGAGCAGGCGTTCATGGGCAAGGGCGTCTCCGGATGCGCCACCTGCGACGGCTTTTTCTACCGCAACCAGAAAGTGGCGGTGATCGGCGGCGGCAACACGGCGGTGGAAGAAGCGCTGTACATGGCCAATATCGCCAGCGAAGTCACCCTGGTGCATCGCCGCCAGCAGTTCCGGGCGGAAAAAATTCTGATGGACAAGCTGATGGAGAAGGTCGAGAGCGGCAAAGTCCGCCTGGAACTGGATTCCGTGCTGGAAGAAGTGGTGGGCGACAACAGCGGCGTCACCGGCATCCGGGTGCGTAATGTTCAGAGCGACGCGACCAAGACCCTGGAATTGCAGGGCGCGTTCATCGCCATCGGCCATAAGCCCAACACCGATATCTTTGCCGGTCAGTTGGAGATGCGCAATGGTTACATCGTGGTGCAAAGCGGCATTGAGGGCGGGGCCACCGCCACCAGCATTCCTGGAGTCTTCGCCGCCGGCGACGTGGCCGACCACGTCTATCGGCAGGCGGTCACCTCCGCCGGCAGCGGTTGCATGGCGGCGCTGGATGCCGACAAGTATCTGGACGGGTTGAAATCTTGAGAAGGTCAGCGCGACTGACGGGGGATATGGGATGAACGCTCCCGGCCCTTAAAAGTCCAATGGGAGTAAGGAATACCCGTCGCGCTGAAATAACCGGCATTCACCAAGATATCCATCACTCGCAGGAGATTGACCCGCATGAATATGACCCCGAATATCGGCTCGACCGACAAAATTGCCCGACTGGCTATCGGCGCCGTACTGATGCTGCTGGCGCTGTTCGGCATGATCGGCTGGTGGGGCTGGATCGGCGTGGTGCTCGTCGCCACCGCGCTGATGAACTGGTGTCCGGGCTACTCGCTGCTCGGCGTCAAGACCTGCCCGACCGACAACCCGCCGGGCGCTTCCAGCTAGACCCGAGTTCCGTCTTCGGCGACCGGCCGCTTCATGCGGCCGTTTTTTTGCCGACCGCCAGTCACTTCCCGAATTTACGCCGTCCGCCCGTTCTGGGCCGACCCGCGCGCGGCGCGGCGGGCTGGTAGGGGTTTTCGCCGCCCCGAAACTCGACCCGCACCGGCGTCCCCCACAGATTCAGCCGCTTGCGATAGGTGTTGCTCAGGTAGCGCCGGTAGCTCTCCGGAACGTGGTCGATCCGGTTGCCGTGAATGATGACCAGCGGTGGGTTCTGGCCACCCTGATGGGCATATCGCAGCTTGATGCTGTGGCCATGCACCAGCGGCGGTTGATGGGCGGCCAGCGCATCCTCCAGAATCCGGGTCAGTTCCGGCGTCGAGAGCTTGCGAGTGGCGGCGGCGTGGGCTTCCCGCACCGAACCGAGCAGTTCGCCGACGCCGGTGCCGTGCAGGGCGGAAATAAAATGGATTTTGGCGAAATCGATAAAGCCGAGCCGGCGGTCGAGGTCGCGTTTCACCTGAGCCCGGATATCAGGATCGAGGTGATCCCATTTATTGACCGCCAGCGTCAACGCCCGACCGCGATCCAGAATCAGGCCCAGCAGACTGGCGTCCTGATCGCTGACGCCTTGGCGAGCATCCAACACCAGAACCGCTACATGAGCTTGTTCGATCGCTTGTAGCGCCTTGATGACGCTGAATTTCTCCACCACCTCGCTGACCCGGGCGCGGCGGCGCACTCCGGCGGTGTCGATCAGCAGGTAACGCCGCCCGTCGCGCTCGAACGGCACGGCGATGCTGTCGCGGGTGGTGCCGGGCAGATCGCAGGCCAGCATCCGTTCCTCGCCCAACAGGCGGTTGACCAAGGTCGATTTGCCGACGTTCGGTCGCCCGACCACCGCCAGTTTGATAACGCCTGCCGGTTCCTCCGGCGCCGCCCCCTCGCCTTCTCCCTCCATGGCCGGCAACGCGGCCAGTACCTCCTCCATCAAGGTCTCGACGCCCTGATTGTGGACGGCGGCGATGACGTGCAGGTGCTCCAGACCGAGGGCGTGAAAGTCGGCGCTGAGCAGATCGGGATCGCGGTGTTCGCCCTTGTTGATCACCAGATGCACCGGTTTGCCGGAGCGACGCAACTGGCCGGCGAGCTCCTCGTCGGTCGCCGTCAGTCCGGCCCGGCCATCGACCAGCAGCAATACGGCGTCGGCTTCCTCGATGGCCCGCCACGCCTGCCGGGCCACCAGGCCGGTCAGTCCTTCGCTCTCGCCGGTCAGGCCGCCGGTATCGACCACGACATAGGGACTCGGGCCGCGCTGGCCGATGCCGTACTGGCGGTCGCGGGTCAGACCGGGCAGATCCGCGACCAGTGCGTCGCGGGTGCGGGTCAGGGAATTGAATAGAGTGGATTTGCCGACGTTGGGTCGGCCGACCAGGGCGATGACGGGGAGCATGGGGTAGGTATCGGGATTCGAAAGGAATGGCGCAAGCGATTATGCCTGAAAGCCTTGCCTCAAGTCCCAACTCTACTCACCCGCCGGATTTCTGGTAGTCTTCGCTCTCGGCTGGCCCTTCCTGCTCTCTCCGACCCGCTCCATGACTCTGATCTCCCGTACTCGCGTCAAGATTTGCGGCGTCACCCGTCCCGAGGATGGTGTCGCGGCAACCGGTTTGGGCGCTGATGCCATCGGCTTGGTGTTCCATCGCCTCAGCCCCCGATTCGTGACCGTGGACGGGGCACGCCGGATCATCGCGGCCCTGCCGCCGTTCGTCAGCGTGGTGGGTCTGTTCATGAACGCCGAACCGGCGGCGATACGGGCCGTCTTATCCGAAGTCCCGTTATCCCTGCTGCAATTCCACGGCGCCGAGGAACCGGACGCTTGCGCCGCCTTTGGCCTGCCGTATATTAAAGCCGTGCCGATGGGCGCCGGCGCCGACGTGCGGGACTACGAGCAACGGTTCGCCAGCGCGACGGGCCTCCTGCTGGACAGCCACGGCGGCCAGCAAATGGGCGGCACCGGCCACGGCTTCGATTGGACGCGGATTCCCGCCGAACGTCACAAGCCCTTGATTCTGGCAGGCGGACTCCACCCCGGCAACATCGCCGCCGCGATCCGCCAGGTCCGGCCCTATGCGGTGGACGTGAGCAGCGGCGTGGAATCGGCCAAAGGCATCAAGGACGCCGAACTGATGCGCGCATTTTTACGAGGTGTGTACGATTGTGAAAGCCCTGCATGAGAAGGTCGATTACCGCCAGTTCCCCGACCGTACCGGCCACTTTGGCCGCTACGGCGGTCGGTTCGTCGCCGAAACCCTGATGGAGGCGTTGCACGAACTGGACGAAGCCTGGCGGAACTATCGCAATGACCCCGAATTCCTGGCGGAACTGGATCAGGATCTGGCCCGCTACGTCGGTCGCCCCAGCCCGCTCTATCACGCCGAACGCTGGAGCCGGCAACTGGGCGGCGCGCAGATCTACCTCAAACGCGAAGACCTCAACCACACCGGCGCGCACAAGATCAACAACACCGTCGGTCAAGCGCTGCTGGCCAAACGGATGGGCAAGACCCGGCTGATCGCCGAAACCGGCGCCGGCCAGCACGGCGTGGCTTCCGCCACCGTCGCCGCCCGGCTCGGCATGGAGTGCGTGGTCTACATGGGCGCGGAGGATATCCAGCGCCAGGCTCCCAACGTCTACCGGATGAAGCTGCTCGGCGCGACCGTCCAGCCGGTGACCTCCGGCTCGCGCACCCTCAAGGACGCGCTCAACGAGGCGCTGCGCGACTGGGTGGCCAATGTGGACGACACCTTCTACATGATCGGCACGGTGGCCGGTCCGCATCCCTACCCGCTGATGGTGCGCGAGTTCCAGGCGGTGATCGGGCGCGAGACGCGCGAGCAGATGCTGGCCGATCACGGCTGCCTGCCGGACGCGCTGGTCGCCTGCGTCGGCGGCGGTTCCAACGCCATCGGTTTGTTTCATCCGTTCCTGAACGACCGCGAAGTCGCTATTTTCGGCGTCGAAGCCGCCGGCTCCGGCATTGAGACCGGGCGGCACGCCGCCACGCTCTGCGCCGGGCGGCCCGGCGTCCTGCACGGCAACCGCACCTATCTGCTGAACGACGCCAACGGCCAGATTACCGAAACCCACTCGGTCTCCGCCGGCCTGGACTATCCCGGCGTCGGTCCGGAACATTCTTGGTTGAAAGACATCGGCCGGGCGCACTACGTCGCCGTCACCGACACCGAAGCCCTGCAAGGCTTCCACGATCTAACCCGCATCGAGGGCATTATCCCGGCGCTGGAAACCAGCCACGCCCTGGCTTATGTCACCAAACTGGCCCCGACCCTGCGTCCCGACCAGCGCATCGTAGTCAACCTGTCCGGCCGTGGCGACAAGGACATCTACACCGTCGCCGCGTTGGAAGGCGCTCAACTTTGAAGAGTCCCACCGCAATGAATCGCATCGACCGCCGTTTTCAGGAATTGCGCCGCGCCGGCCGCCAGGCCCTGATTCCCTACATCACCGCCGGCGACCCGCGCCCGGAACTCACCGTGCCGATGCTGCACGCCTTGGTCGCGGCCGGGGCCGACATCCTCGAACTGGGCGTACCGTTCTCCGACCCGATGGCCGATGGTCCGGTCATCCAGAAAGCCTGCGAGCGGGCGTTGGCCCACGGCATGTCGCTGCGGGGCGTCCTGGATCTGGTGCGCGACTTCCGCCGGACCGACGCTGAAACCCCCGTGGTATTGATGGGCTATCTCAATCCCATCGAAAGCCTGGGGTACGACGCATTCGTCGATGGCGCCCGCGACGCCGGCGTGGACGGCGTGCTGACCGTGGACCTGCCGCCGGAAGAGGCCGCCGAACTGACCGAACCGCTCAAAGCCGCCGGCATCGCCCCGATTTTCCTGATCGCCCCGACCAGCTCCAGCGCCCGCATCCGGCGGACCGCCGAACTGGCGCAGGGCTATCTCTATTACGTCTCACTGAAAGGTGTGACCGGTTCAGCCGCGCTCGACGTCGCCGAGGTCGCGGACAAGCTGGCCGGGATTCGCACCCTGACCGATCTGCCGTTGGGCGTCGGTTTCGGCATCAAGGACCCGCCGACCGCCGCCGCGATCGCCCGCGTCGCCGACGCCGTGGTGGTCGGGAGCACGCTGGTCGCTAAAATGGGCGAACTGGCCGACGATCCCGAACGGATGCGGCGCGACGTGGCGGAGGTGATCGCCGCCATGCGTCGGGCGATGGATGATGCTAACCGCTAACGTCCGGATATCGCTTCCATGAGCTGGTATGAAAAACTGGTTCCGTCGCGGATTCGCACCGACGGTCGTAACAAGCATCAGATCCCCGAGGGATTGTGGAGCAAGTGCGAGGAATGCGGCGCGGTGCTGTACGGCGCCGAATTGGAACGCAATCTGCGGGTTTGTCCCAAATGCGGCCACCACATGCCGCTCGGCGCCCGGCAACGCTTGCAAGCGTTTCTCGACGAATCGGATCGCGTGGAAATCGGCGACGATATCGAACCCACCGATTTCCTGAAATTCAAGGATGGGAAGAAATACAAGGACCGGTTGCTTCAGGCGCAGAAAGCCTGTAGCGAAAAGGATGCGTTGATCGCCGTGCGCGGCCTGTTGAAAGGAATGCCGGTGGTCGCGGCGGCGTTCGAGTTTCAGTTCATGGGCGGATCGATGGGCTCGGTGGTCGGCGAACGCTTCGTCCGCGCCGCCCAGATCGCGCTGCACGAGCACATTCCCTTGATCTGCTTCTCGGCTAGCGGCGGCGCGCGGATGCAGGAAGCGCTGGTCTCGCTGCTGCAAATGGCCAAGACCAGCGCGGCGCTGGCCCGGCTGGCGGAGCATGGGGTGCCCTATCTCTCGGTGCTGACACATCCCACCACCGGCGGCGTTTCCGCCAGCCTGGCGATGCTGGGCGACATCAACATCGCCGAGCCCCGGGCGCTGATCGGGTTCGCCGGGCCACGAGTGATCGAGCAGACCGTGCGGGAGAAGCTGCCGGAAGGCTTCCAGCGCAGTGAGTTTCTGCTGGAACACGGCGCCATCGATCTGATCGTGGACCGCCGCGAGATGCGCGACCGACTGGCCGCGCTGCTGGCGATGCTGACCGGCCGCGACGCGCCGGCCGCCCGAACTCCCGTGGACTGAGGGACCGCGGACCATGCCCGACCCGCGCTTCACGACCCTGGACGACTGGCTGCGCTGGCAGGAAACCCTGCATCCCCGCGCCATCGACCTGGGCCTGGAACGGGTTCAAACCACGCTGCAACGCTTGCAACCGGAACCGCCGCCGTATGCCGTCGTCACCGTCGGCGGCACCAACGGCAAAGGCTCCTGCGTTGCTTTTCTCGACGCCATACTGCGCGCCGCCGGCTATCGGGTCGGCGCCTACACCTCGCCACATCTGCTACGCTATCACGAACGAATCCGGGTCAACGGCACGGAAGTCGATGACGAAGCGCTCTGTCGGGCGTTCGCCCGCATCGATGCGGCGCGTGGCGATGTATCCCTCACCTATTTTGAATTCGGGACGCTGGCGGCGCTGGAACGGTTCCGGGAGGCTGGCGTGGAGGTCGCGGTGCTGGAGGTTGGACTGGGCGGGCGTCTGGACGCCGTCAATGCAGCGGACGCCGACGCCGCGCTGGTGGTCAGCGTGGACCTCGACCATGTGGAGTGGCTGGGCGCGGATCGCGAGAGCATCGGTTACGAGAAGGCCGGCATCTATCGGGCCGGGCGGCCGGCGATCTGCGCCGATCCCGATCCCCCCCGACGCCTGCTCGACCATGCCAGACAGCTCGGCGCGAGGCTGTATCAGGTGGGTTGCGACTACCATTTCGCCCGCACCGGCGCAACCTGGCGCTGGTGGTCGGAAACCGCGCGGTACGAAGACTTGCCGATCCCGGCGCTGATCGGCCATCATCAAGCGCGCAACGCCGCCGCCGCGTTGATGGCGTTGGTCAGCCTGCGCGACCGGTTACCCGTCGCTCCAGACGCCATTCGCGCCGGCTTGACCCAGGCTCGACTGCCCGGCCGTCTGCAAATTATTCCGGGGCCGGTTGAGTGGATTCTCGACGTTGCCCATAATCCCCAAGCCGCCGCCGTGTTGGCCGACCATTTACGGCATAATCGCAGACCGGGGCGGACCTGGGCCATCGTCGGCCTGTTGGCCGACAAGGACGCCAGCGGCATTATTCAGGCTCTGGCTGAGGTGGTGGACGACTGGCATGCGGTCACGATCCCCGGCCCGCGCGGTCGCACGGGCGCCGAACTGGCCGCGTTGCTGCGGTCGACCGGCCTGGCGAATACCGTTGTCGCGCACGAGAGTCCGGATCGCGCCTGCCGAACCCTCCTGGATAGGACGCACGCTGGCGACCGGATCGTCGTGTTCGGTTCTTTTCACATCGTCGCTCCCGTGCTGGCCGCCCAGCCCTGGAACGCCGAGTTTTCCCCGCCCCATTTACGGGAGATCTGATTGTGGACAATCGCCTGACTCAACGCCTGGTCGGCGCCACCGTGGTTGCGGCGCTGGCGGTTATTTTCGTACCGGAAATGCTGGACCGGCCCGAACCATTACCGGTCGAACCGACCGCCGCACCCGGCCAGATCGAATCTCCAGCGCAACGCCCGCCTGAAACCACTACCCTGACCTTCTCCCAACCTCGTCCGCCGTCGGCCGCGATGGATTCATCGCCAGCGATCGATCGCGCGGCGCCGGACCCAGCGGAACCCATCCCCACCACATCCGGCCTCGTCGACGCCGACCAGGAAGAAGCAGCGCGCCTCAAAGCAGCGCAGGACGCCAGGGATACCGCCGAGGCCGAACGCATGGCCGCGGCTCGGGCCCGGGCCGAAGCCACCCAGCGCGCCACCGAGGCCGCGGCCGCGCAAAACCGCGCCCGCGCCGAAGCCGAACGCGCTGCCGCCGCCCGCGCCGAGACGGCCCGCCGGGAAGCCGCCAGGACCGCGCCCGCGCCCAGCGTCACCGCAGCCACTCCCGCCGCCCGGACCGAAGCGAACCGCGCCACCGAGGCGGCCCGCCGGGAAGCCGCCCGCGCCGAGACGGCTCGGAAAGCCGCTCAGGCGGAAGCCGCCCGGAAAGCCGCCCAAGCGGAAGCGGCGCGTCGGGAAACCGCCCGCGCCGAAGCAGCCCGGAAAGCCGCCCAGGCCACAGCCCGCCGCGCCGACCCTCCGAAACCCGCCGCACCCTTGCCGAAACTGGAACTGATCGCCCGCTCCGAAGCGCCCGCAACCCGCACTCCTCGACCCGTCAGCCCGCCGCCACCCCAAAAGCAACCGGCAGCGACTCCTCCAGCCGGCGCCGGCTCGGTGGTGGGCAGTTACGCGCTTCAGGAAAACGCTTTCGCCGTGCGCGATCAATTCCGGAGCCGGAACGTCCGCGCGGCGGTCGAACGCATCGTGGTCAACGACCGGCAGATATACCAGGTTCGAGTCTGGCGCTGAATCGACGCGGATGGCCCCATGTCGGCCCGGCGGGATTTTGTTAGAATTGGCCGCTATTCAAGGTGACCGGCGAACCCCACCGGTCACCATCACCGCCAGCGAGTGCTTCAGGATGGAATACGGCAACCCATGAACTGGGCGGATTATCTGATCGTCATCCTCATCGTCCTTTCCATGTTGATGGGACTCTGGCGCGGGCTACTGCGGGAAGTGATCTCGCTGGCCACCTGGATCGCCGCCTTCGCCATTGCGTTCCTGTTCGCCGAAGGCGCCGCCGTCCATCTCGTTCCCCACCTCGAACTCCCTTCGCTGCGAATCGCGGTCGCGTTCGGCGGGCTGTTTATCGCCACGCTCTTGTTGGGCGGATTGATCGGCATCCTCGCTTCGTACCTGGTTCATTACACCGGGCTGACCGGGACCGACCGGATGCTGGGGGTCACGTTCGGCCTGGCGCGCGGCGCGTTCATCATCGCGGTGTTGGTCTTGGCGGCGGGATTCACCCCCCTGACTCAGGATCCCTGGTGGGGGCAGTCGGTACTGTTGCCTTACTTCCAGGAAACCGCTCTCTGGTTACGGGATTTCCTGCCGCCGGAGATGGCCCGGGAGCTTCATTTTCCCTGAGTTTCTTTCCCATGACGGCGTCAGCCGTCCAGCGTGGCAGGTAAAACGGCGCATGTGTGGAATCATCGGTATCGCGGGGCGTGGTCCGGTCAATCAAGGCCTGTTCGACGGCCTGACGGTGTTGCAGCATCGGGGCCAGGACGCGGCGGGCATCGTCACCTGCGACGCCGGTCGCCTGTTCCTGCGCAAGGACAACGGCCTGGTCCGGGACGTGATCCGCACCCGTCACATGCGCAACCTGTACGGCACTATCGGCATCGGCCACGTCCGCTACCCGACCGCGGGCAGTTCCGACTCCGCCGAGGCGCAGCCGTTCTACGTCAACTCGCCGTTTGGCATCACCCTCGCCCACAACGGCAACCTGACCAACGCCGTGCAACTCAAGGACGAATTGTTCCGTTCCGACCTGCGCCACATCAACACCAATTCCGACTCGGAAATCCTGCTCAACGTGTTCGCTCACGAGTTGCAGCAGCGTAGCCGGCTGTCGGTGGACGCCGAGGATATTTTCGCGGCGATCGCGGCGGTCCATCGCCGGGTGCGGGGCGCCTACGCCGCCGTGGCGTTGATCGTCGGCTTTGGGCTGGTCGCGTTTCGCGATCCCAACGGGATTCGGCCGCTGGTGTTCGGCGGCCGCGAGACCGAGGACGGCATGGAATACATGGTCGCATCCGAAAGCGTGGCGCTGGACGTGCTGGATTTCCGGCGGATTCGCGACGTGGCGCCCGGCGAGGCGATCCTGTTCGACCTCGACGGACGGATGCATGCCCGTCAATGCGCCGAGCACCCCATCCATTCCCCTTGCATTTTCGAGTTCGTCTACCTGGCCCGACCGGATTCGATCATCGACCAGGTCTCGGTCCACAAGGCCCGGCTGCGGATGGGCGAATACCTGGCCGAAAAGATCCTGCGGGTCTGGCCGGAGCAGGACATCGATGTCGTGATCCCGATTCCCGACACCAGCCGCACCGCCGCCCTGCAAATGGCCTCGATCCTGGGCCTCAAGTATCGGGAAGGTTTCATCAAGAATCGCTATATCGCCCGCACCTTCATCATGCCCGGCCAGAAGATCCGCCAGAAATCGGTGCGCCAGAAGCTGAATGCGATCGACCTGGAGTTCCGCGGCAAAAACGTGCTGCTGGTCGATGACTCCATCGTGCGCGGCACCACCTCCGAGCAGATCATCCAGATGGCTCGCGAAGCGGGCGCCCGTAACGTCTACTTCGCCTCCGCCGCGCCCCCGGTGCGCTACCCCAACGTCTACGGCATCGACATGCCCGCCTCCCGCGAGTTGATCGCCCACGGGCGCACCGAGGAGGAAATCGCGCGAGCTATCGGCGCGGATCATCTGATTTTCCAGGATTTATCGGATCTGGAGGAAGCAGTGCGGCGCGGTAATCCCGCTCTCCAGCGTTTTGACGCCTCCTGCTTCAACGGTGAATACGTAACCGGCGACATCGACCGCCACTATCTGGATTGTCTGGCCAGCGAACGCGCCGACACCACCAAATCCGAGCGCGCCAGCGCCAACAACGCCTTGATCGATTTGCACAATCACGCCTGAAGCCATCACTTTTGACAAAACGACGGCAAACGCTCTAAGCTTTACCCCAGCGCCGATTTGAGTCCTCCAGCTTGCGGGCGCTTAACAAATTTCGCTAAAGCGGGTCTCGAACCTGCCTGGGGCGTCCCATCGAGCGGGTTTTTTCATGCCCGCCCGCCGACGGCGCCGGGCTCCGCGACGATGACCCGTTCCATCCATCGTGGAGACCCCAGCCATGCTTGACCTTGATCACCATCCCGAATTCGGCTTCGCCAGCCTGGCGGTGCGCGCCGGTCAGACGCGCACCCACGAAGGCGAACACGCCGAACCGATTTTTCTCACCTCCAGCTTCGTATTCGCCAACGCCGCCGAAGCCGCCGCCCGCTTCAGCACCGGCGCGGGCAACATTTATTCCCGCTTCACCAATCCCACCGTGCGCATGTTTCAGGACCGGCTGGCGGCGTTGGAAGGCGGCGAGTCCTGCATCGCCACCGGGTCCGGCATGGCGGCGATCCTGGCCACCTGCATGACGCTGCTCAAAAGCGGCGACCACCTCGTTTCGGCCAGCGGGGTGTTCGGCACCACGATCTCCCTGTTCAATCAGTACCTCAGCAAGTTCGGCGTCGCTACCACCTACGTGCAACTGTCCGATCTGGCCGCCTGGGAAGCGGCCATCCGTCCGGAAACCCGCCTGTTTTATCTGGAAACCCCGTCCAATCCGCTGATGGAACTGGCCGATATTCAGGCGCTGGCCGATCTGGCGCACGCCCACGATATTTTGCTGGTGGTGGATAACTGTTTCTGCACCCCCGCCCTGCAACAACCCTTCAAATTGGGCGCGGATTTGGTGATTCATTCCGGCACCAAGTACCTGGACGGGCAGGGTCGCTGCGTGGGCGGGGCGGTGGTGGGGGATCGGCAGCGGGTCGGCGTCGATATCTTCAGTTTCCTGCGCACCGCCGGTCCCACCCTCAGTCCGTTCAACGCCTGGGTCTTCCTCAAGGGCTTGGAAACCCTGAGCCTGCGGATGCGCGCCCACAGCGAGGCGGCGCTGCAACTGGCCCGCTGGCTGGAAGTCCAACCGGCGGTGGCGCGGGTCTATTACCCCGGGCTTCCCTCGCATCCGCAGCACGAACTGGCGAAGCGGCAACAGACCGGCTTCGGCGGCATCGTCTCCTTCGAATTGCGCGGCGGCCAGCCGGCGGCCTGGAGCCTGATCGACGCCACCCGGCTGATCTCGATCACCGCCAATCTGGGCGACGCCAAGTCCACCATCACCCATCCCGCCACCACCACGCATGGCCGGCTGACTCCCGAGGAACGCGAGCGCGCCGGCATTCGTGAGGGGCTGGTGCGGATTTCAGTGGGATTGGAAGACGTGGCTGATATTCAGCGGGATTTGGAGCGTGGCCTGCGCCAACTCTCCCTTCCCCCTCAATCCTTCTCCACCGTCGGGGCAGAGGCGAGTTTTTGATGATCAAAGCCATTACCTTCGATCTGGACGACACGCTGTGGGATGTCTGGCCGGTGGTGATCCGCGCCGAACAGTTACTGCACGACTGGCTGGCGGCGCGCTATCCGCGCATTTCGGAGCAATTCACGGCGCTGGAACTGCGGGATCTATCGGAAGAAGTGGTCGTTACGCGCCCTGAAATCGCGCACGATCGCACCCTGCTCCGCAAGGAGGCGTTGTGGCTGGCGGCGCGGCGGGCCGATTACGTGGAATTCGATGTAGAGGCGGCTTTCGCGGTGTTCTACGTCGCCCGCAACGCCGTGGAATTGTTTGAAGACGCACGGCCGACCCTGGAACGACTGGCCCGACGCTACATCCTGGCTTCGTTATCCAACGGCAACGCCGACGTGCGCTCGATCGGCCTGGACGACGTCTTCAGCTTCTCGCTCAACGCGATCGAGGTCGGCGCGGCCAAGCCCGACCCGCCGATCTTCGCGGCCGCCCGCCAGCGCCTGGCGGCGCGGCCCGAACAGATCGTCCACGTCGGCGACGATCCCGAGCATGACGTGCGAGGTGGCCGGGAGGCGGGATTCCGCACGGTGTGGGTCAACCGTACCGGGCGCGTGTGGCCGGGCGGCCCGCGCGCGGACGCGGAAATCGTCAGTCTGGCGGAGCTGGAAGCGGTCCTGGAGGTTTGGGAATTGGATTTCCCATCCGCATCTGCCCGTTAAAGCTTAAAACTTTCAGTAGCGATAGCCGAAAGCTTTCTCGAACCGGTCGGCGAACTCGTCCACGGTAAAACGATGATTCTGCGTGCCTGGACTGGCGATCTTGAGCGAGCCCAGCAGGGTAGCGATGCGCCCGGTGGTTTCCCAGTCCATGCCGCGTTCCAGTC
>DAIRDI010000014.1:0-20705 GCA_036796235.1 Candidatus Competibacteraceae bacterium
GGCCAAGCCCTCCGCCCTGATTCCCGAGCTGCAGGGTCGGTTGCCGATCCGGGTGGAGTTGAGCGCCTTGAGCACCGAGGATTTCGTGCGGATTCTGACCGAGCCGGATGCGTCGCTGACCGAGCAGTACGCGGCTCTGCTGGGGACCGAGGAAGTCGGGCTGGAGTTCACGGCGGACGGCGTGCGGCGCATCGCTGAAGTGGCCTGCCAGGTCAACGAGCGCACGGAAAACATCGGCGCCCGCCGCCTGCACACCGTCATGGAGCGGTTGCTGGAAACCCTGTCCTTCGAGGCGCCCGATCGCGCTCGCCAAGCGGTGGCCGTCGATAGCGTCTACGTGGACGCCCATCTGGGCGAACTGATCAAAGACGAAGACCTGACCCGCTATATTCTATGAGAATATTTCACGAGAGCCGGCCATGAGCATCCGCCCGACCGAAATCAAACTCCATCAAGCCTCCCGATTCCTGGAAGTCGCCTTCGAGGACGACACCCGGTTTCAGTTGCCCTGCGAGTATCTCCGGGTCTTCTCCCCCTCCGCCGAGGTGCGCGGGCACGGTCCCGGCGAAGGTGTGCTGGTGACCGGCAAGGAGCAGGTGAACATCACGGCCATCGAACCGGTGGGGAATTACGCCGTCCGGTTGGTGTTCGACGATGGCCACGCGACCGGCCTGTATTCCTGGAACGTCCTCCACGAATTGGGCGTTAATCAGGAAGAAAACTGGCGGAATTACCAGCGCCGCTTGGCCGAGGCTGGTTATTCGCGTCCGGCCTGACCCGGACCGTATTCATCCAGGGGAACCGCGTTCATGGAGCAACCTGAAACCACGCACTTCGGTTACCAGAAGGTGGCCGCCGCCGAGAAAGCTGGTAAAGTCGCCGGAGTCTTTGATTCCGTGGCCGGCAAGTATGATGTGATGAACGATCTGATGTCGCTGGGCGTCCACCGATTGTGGAAGCGCTTCGCGATCGAACTCAGCGGGGTGCGGACCGGGGATTGGGTGCTGGATCTGGCCGGCGGCACCGGCGACCTGGCCCAGCGGATGCTGCCGCGAGTCGGGCCGAAAGGACGGATGGTCCTGTCCGATATCAACGCCAGCATGTTGCGCGAGGGCCGGCGGCGGCTGGTGGACGAGGGCCTGGCCGGCAATATTGCCTACGTTCAGTGTGACGCCGAGCGGTTGCCGTTCCCCGACCAGCGCTTTGATTGCATCATCATCGGCTTCGGTCTGCGCAATGTGACGCATCAGCTCCAGGCGCTGGCCGCCATGCACCGGGCGCTCAAGCCGGGCGGCCGGGCGATCGTTCTGGAATTCTCCCGCCCGGTGGCGCCCGGACTAAAACCGGTCTATGACCTGTATTCATTCGCGGTGTTGCCGGTGCTGGGCAAGCTGGTGGCCAACGACGCCGCCAGCTATCGCTATCTGGCCGAATCGATTCGGATGCATCCGGATCAGGAGACCCTGTTGCGGATGATGGAAGAAGCCGGTTTCGAGCGCTGCCAGTATTTCAACCTGAGCGGCGGCATCGTCGCGGTGCATCGCGGCTACAAATTCTGATTTCCAGAATCCCTATCCATGGTCGGAGAATTTGAAAGCGAGGGCCATTCAGCTTGAGGAATCCCGTGTGATGCTTGCGGCCATCGCCATCGGTCTGGAAGCCGTGCTCGATCCGTTGTTGCGGCTGGATCCCGAAATCCCGCCCCGACTGGCCGCGCTGGACGGCGCTGTCATCGCGCTTGAGGTGGATGGCTTGGGGGTGACGGTCTATCTGTTGCCGGGCGCCAGCGGGATTCGGGTGCTGGACTGGTACGAGGGCGAGCCGACGGTCCGCATTCGCGGCGCGCCGCTGGCGCTGGTCCGGCAGTGGCTCGGCCAGCGGGCCAGTAGCGACATCAAGGTTGCAGGCGATGTCACTGTGGGGCGGGAATTGCAAACGATCCTGGCGCGCCTGGACGTCGACTGGGAAGAGCTGGGATCCAGAATCGTGGGCGACGCCGCCGCGCGCCAGATCGGCCGATTCTGGGGTGGCTTGCGCGGTTGGCGCCGCCAGACGGGCGATACCCTGCGCCGCGATGGCATCGAATACCTTCAGCAGGAACTGCGCGCCTTGCCGTCGCGCGCCGCGGTCGAGCAATATCTAAACACCGTGGACACCCTGCGCGAAGATGCCGACCGGTTGACCGCGCGACTCGAACGGCTGCGCCGGCGGTTGGCGGCCAACGATCCGGACTGATTTCACCTCCAGGAAGCGGCCACGACATGCTTGGTCCCGCCCAACTGCTGCGCTTGCTGCACATCAACCGCATCCTGGTTCGCCATGGTCTGGAAGACATCATCCTCGCCACGCACCTGTTTCGGCCCATCGGCTTTCTGCGCCACCTGCTACCGTGGAATTGGGTGCCCCGCCAGTATATGAAGCTGTCGCGCGGCGCGCGCATCCGGCTGGCGCTGGAAGATCTGGGGCCGATTTTCGTCAAGTTTGGCCAAATGTTGTCCACTCGCCGCGATTTGTTGCCGGACGATATTGCCCTGGAGCTGGCGCGGCTGCAGGATCGGGTGCCGCCGTTTCCCGGCGAGCAGGCGCGAGCCATCATCGATAGAGCCTACGGCCAGCCGCTGGAGACCATGTTCGCCGAATTTGGGTTCGAGCCCCTGGCCTCGGCCTCGATCGCCCAGGTGCATGTCGCCCGCCTCCACAACGGCCGCGAGGTGGTGGTCAAGGTGGTGCGACCGGGCATCCACAAAACCATCCGCCGCGATATAGAGCTGTTGTACATCATCGCCGAGCTGGCCCAGCGTTACTGGAAACAGGGCCGCCGGTTGCGTCCGGTCGAAGTAGTGGCGGAGTACGAGAAGACCATCTTCGACGAACTGGACCTGGTCCGCGAGGCCGCCAACGCCAGCCAGTTACGGCATAACTTCCTCGATTCGCCCCTGTTGTACGTACCGGAAATCTTTTGGACGGAGACCCGGCGCGAGGTGCTGGTCATGGAGCGCATCCGCGGCGTTCCGGTGGGCGAGATCGGCGAGTTGCAGCGGTTGGGCGTGGATATGAAGAAGTTGTCGGAGCGGGGGGTGGAAATTTTTTTCACCCAAGTGTTTCGCGACAGTTTCTTTCACGCCGACATGCATCCCGGCAACATCTTCGTCAATGCGGAAAATCCGGACGATCCCCGCTATATCGCCGTGGATTTCGGCATCATGGGCACCCTCAGCCCCACCGACCAGCACTACCTGGCCGAGAATTTCCTGGCTTTCTTCCAGCGCGACTATCGGCGGGTGGCGGAACTGCATATCGAATCGGGCTGGGTGCCCCCGGAAACCCGGGTCGATGAGTTCGAATCGGCGATTCGCACCGTCTCGGAGCCGATCTTCGACCGACCGCTCAAGGATATCTCCTTCGGTGGTTTTCTGTTGGCCCTGTTCCAGACCGCGCGGCGCTTCAACATGGAGGTGCAACCGCAGTTGGTGCTGCTCCAGAAGACGCTGCTTAACATTGAGGGCCTGGGGCGGCAACTGGATCCCGAACTGGATCTGTGGAAAACCGCCAAACCGTTCCTGGAAACCTGGATGCGCGACCGGGTCGGACCGCTGTCGGTCATCCGCCGCATCAAGGACCAAATCCCGCGCTGGGCCGACCGAACCCCGGATTTACCCAATCTGATTCATGGGTTGCTGCGGCGGGCCAGCGGCGGCGAAATTTCAGTCCAGTTGCGCAAGCAGGAAATGGAGCAGTTGCGGCGGGAGCTGCGCCGGGCCAGCCGGCGCAGCTTTCACGCGGCGGTGGGCGCGGCGCTGATCATCAGCGCCACGGTATTGCTGGGTTTCCACGCCCCGCACTCCACCGGCCCGTGGCAAGCACCCCTGCTGAGCTGGCTGCTGGGCGGCATCGGCGTCGGTCTGCTGATCAGCGCCTGGCCGACCGATGGTTGAGAGCAGTCGGTCAGTCAGGGGCGCTGCAACGCGGATTCCACGGTGTCGCGTTGCCCCCGGCCGCAAAGGATTTCGATCAGATTCAGGGCGAAGTCCAGCGCCGTGCCGGGGCCGCGCGAGGTGATGAAGGTTCCGTCGCGCACCACGGCGGCGCTGCTGAGCCGAAGGTCGGTTCGGCCGTCGAGAATGCCTGGGTAGGCGGTGGCTTCGCGATCGTTCAGTAGACCGGCGCTGGCCAAAACTTTTGGCGCGGCGCAAATGGCGGCGACGTAGCGGCCCTGTTCCGCCATCCGGCGCAGCAGGGCCGTGATGCGCTGGTCCGCTTCCAGCCGCTGGGCGCCGCCCAGCCCCCCCGGCAACACCACCATGTCGAAGTCCCGGTCCAGCACTTCGTCCAGGGTGATTTCGGGCAGCAGCATGACCCCGCGCGAGGCGGTCACGGGACCCGCTTCCAGTCCGGCCACCGTAACGGTGACGCCGGCCCGGCGCAGCAGGTCGATGATGGTGACGGCTTCCAGCTCCTCGCAGCCGCGGGCGAGAGGGACGAGAACGGTGGCCATGGGTAATTTCTCCTCCGGCGTGGGCGGCGCCCCGAATATCAGCTCTTCTTGCGGTCTTGCAACAGGGTCATGCCCTTGAGCAGGTTCAGGGCCTCATAGAGCTGGTAATCATCCTGCGCCAGACCGTCGCTGGTCTTAAGGTCTGGCGCATCGTCCGGCTTGGGCTCGCCGCGATCCTCGCGCAGGTGGTTGGACAGATCCGCTTCCTTGATGAGATCGGGGTCCACGTCCTCCTCGGCCGCGATCCGGAGCGGTTTGAGCGGGATGTCAGGCATGATCCCTTCAGCCTGAATGGAACGGCCGTTGGGGGTGTAATAGCGGGCGGTGGTCAGTTTCAGCGCCGTGCCGTTGCCCAGCGGCAGAATGGTTTGCACCGAACCCTTGCCGAAGGTGCGCTCGCCGAGAATGAGCGCCCGGCGATGATCCTGCAATGCACCGGCGACGATTTCCGAGGCCGAGGCGGACCCGCCGTTGACCAGCACCACCAAGGGCGTGCCCTTCAGCAGATCGCCGGGCGTGGCCTTGAAAACCTGATCGGAACCGTTGCCGCGACCCTTGGTTTCGACGATGGCGCCGTCTTCGAGGAAATTGTCGGCGACATCCACCGCGCCGTTCAGCACCCCGCCCGGATTGTTGCGCAGATCGAGCACCATGCCGCGCAGTTCGCCTTTATTCTGCTGTTCGATCTCCTGGATCGCCTGCCGCAGGTTGTCGGCGGTGCGGGCCTGGAACTGGGTGATGCGCAGGTAGCCGAATCCCGGCTCCAACAGGCGGCTTCTGACGCTGCGGACTTGGATGACTTCCCGGGTCAGCTTGATCGTGAGCGGCTTTGGCGCGCCTTCCCGAATGATGGTCAGGGTGATCGAGGTGTTGGGTTTTCCGCGCATCCGCTGGATGGCGTCCGCCAGCGGCATGCCTTTGACCGAGGTATCATCCAGGCGGATGATCAGATCGCCGGGACGGATGCCAGCTCGCTGCGCGGGGGTATCGTCGATGGGGGCGATGACCTTGATGAAACCGTTTTCCAGGCCGACCTCGATACCCAGGCCGCCGAACTCACCGGAAGTGCCAATCTGTAAATCCTGGAAGGCTTCGGCATCGAGAAAGGCGGAATGCGGGTCGAGGTTGCTCAGCATGCCGCGAACGGCGTTTTCCAAGAGATCCTGGTCCTTGATCGGATCGACGTAATCCTGCCTGACCGTGTCGAGCACGCCGGCGAACGCGCGTAGTTCGTCCAGCGGTAGCTGGGTTTCCGTCCGCGCGTCCTTCTCGGCCCAGACGGCATGGACCGCGGTCAGCGACACCCCCGTCAGAAAACTCAACGCCAGCGCCAGACCGTGTCGGGTTGCTGCATTCATGGGCTGCTCCAAAACGCTCTGTATTACACCCGGAATGGGTATGGCATAAGACCACCGGTTGCGACCGGAATTGCGGGCGGGATCGGAAACCAGGCGGGAAAATCGCGCCCCCGACTATGTTGGCCGGCGGCGCGGCATGAGTTGACGGAAGAGGGCGGATGCGGACCGCCTATTTGGCCTTGCCCTGGTTGGCGACGGCTTCCAGCAGTTTCTTGAGTTCCTCGGGGTCGGCCAGGTATTGGCCGCCCTTCTTGATAGACCGCAGGTTGGCGTCGAGTTCGTAGACCAGCGGCACGGCGGTCGGGATATTCAGGGCCAGGATCTCATCGTTGGACAGGTCGTCGAGATACTTGACCAGCGCTCGTAGGCTGTTGCCGTGCGCGGCGATCACCACCCGCTTGCCGGAGCGGATGCTCGGCACCAGCGTGTCGTGCCAGAAGGGCAACACCCGGTCGATAGTAGTTTTGAGGCTTTCGGTGGCCGGTAGAACGCGCGGGTCGAGATCGGCGTAGCGCGGATCGTTGGTCGGGTAGCGCGGATCGCTCGGCTCCAGGGCCGGCGGGGGAATATCGAAGCTGCGCCGCCAGATCTTGACCTGTTCCTCACCGTGCTGGGCGGCGGTTTCGGATTTATTCAGGCCGGCGAGGGCGCCGTAATGCCGTTCGTTGAGCCGCCAGCTTCGATGCACCGGGATCCATGCCAGATCCAGTTCGTCCAGTACGGTCCACAGGGTGTGGATGGCGCGTTTGAGCACCGAGGTGTAGGCCACGTCGAAGAGGTAGCCTTCCTTCTTGAGCGTTTGGCCGGCTTTTTGAGCTTCCCCGCGACCCTTGTCGGACAGGTCCACATCCACCCAGCCGGTGAAACGGTTTTCCATGTTCCATTGGCTTTCGCCATGGCGGATCAGTACGATTTTATACATTGAAATGTCTCCTTGAGGGTTGGGGAAGAGCGTGATCGCAAGCGGTGGATTCAAAAAAATTTGTCGGGCAATCATACGCCCAGGCGGCGGGTTTCGCCAGCGATGCCCGCCCCGACCGCAGGCCGCCATCGGGCGTGACATCGCGAGAATCATCATATTAGGCTATGCTAATACACAAGTTAAACCAAGCAAGGCACGAGCGGATTCATGGCGCGCGAAGTAGGGGATGCGGCGCGAGGCAGAGTCGGCGCCGGGTATGGGTCAGCGGAGGTTCTGATCACCCGCGAAGAAGATCTCGAACGGGCTTCCCGCTCGCTCAAGGCGATGGCGCATCCGTTGCGGCTCAAGATTCTCTGTACCTTGAGCGATGGGGAATTCAGCGTTCAAGACATCGTCGACCAGGTCGGCACGTCTCAAAGCAATATTTCCCAGCATCTGGCCGTGCTGCGCGACAAAGGCATTCTGATCTGCCGCAAGGACGCCAATCGGGTCTATTATCGAGTGGGGGATTCCCGTACTCTGCGGCTGATCGAGATGATGCGGGAACTGTTCTGTGCGCGGGAATAAATATTTTCATGCGGATACTTTCATGCGGAGAGGGTACGGCGACTCACCGCGCGGTTCGAATTGACGGGGGAGTTATTTGATGAGTGATTTTACCGAATTCGCTACGCAGAACTGGCTGCTGTTTCTGGCGATGTTCGTAATCCTGGGACTGTTGGTTGGCGGCGAGGTGTTGCGCAAGGTGCGAGGCATCAGTACCCTCGACGCGCCCAGCGCCCTGCGGCTGATCAACGATCGGGAAGCGGTCATCGTGGATGTCCGCGAAACCGGCGACTACCGGGAAAGCCATATCCCGCAGGCTCGCCACATCCCGCTGAGCGCCTTGCTGGATCGATTGGGCGAACTGACGAACAAGGACAAGCCGATCCTGGTGTACTGCCGCAGCGGCAATGTCGCGCAATCGGCCTGCGCCCTGCTCAAGAAACACGGCCTGACCGACGCGCACAGTCTGAAAGGCGGGTTACTGGCCTGGCAGGACGCGCAGCTACCCATCAGCCGCAACAAGAAAGCATGATTTCCGACCCATCGTTAAGGACTCCGCATGAGCGACCAACAGCAAGTTCCCCAGCAGTTCGAAATCCAGAAGGTCTACCTGAAGGATGTTTCGCTGGAGACTCCCAATTCCCCGATGATTTTCACCGAGCAATGGCAACCGCAGAGCGAGGTGCGGTTGGAAACCGGCGCCAAGCCTCTTACTGAAGACCTTTTCGAGGTGGTGCTGACCGTGACGATAACTTCCAAGCTCGGCGAGCGCACCGCCTATCTGACCGAGGTCCAGCAGGCTGGCCTGTTCGCCCTGCGCGGCTTCGACGAAGCGCAAATGGGTCACATGCTGCACGCCTTCTGCCCCAATATCCTGTTTCCCTTCGCCCGCGAGGAACTGGCCGCGTTGATCGGCAAGGCCGGGTTCCCGGCGCTGCTGCTCAACCCGATCAACTTCGACGCACTTCACCTGCAGCGCTTGCAACAGCAGCAGCTGGCGGCGGCGGGCGCGCCATCGGCGGGCGCGCCATCGGCGATGCAGTAACGGAGCCATGACCGCCGCGACCGTCGCGGTGCTCGGGCCAGGGTCCTGGGGCACCGCGCTGGCGCTATTGCTGGCGCGCAACGGCCATCAGGTCCGCCTGTGGGGTCATGATCCCGAGGAAATCGCGCCTTTGCGGCGAGAGCGGGAGAACCGTCGTTATCTGCCCGGCATTCCCTGGCCGCCAGCCCTGACCGCCGGAGTCGATCTGGCCGAGGCGCTGGCCGGAGTCGATCTGACGTTGGTGGTGGTTCCCAGCCATGCCTACGGGGCGACGCTGACCCGCTTGCGCCTCTTGTTGCCGGAAACCGCGGGTTTCGCTTGGGCCACTAAGGGCCTGGAGCCAGGTGGGGGTCGGTTTTTGCATGAGATCACGGCCGCGATTCTCGGCGAACATCGGCCGGCGGCGGTGATTTCCGGCCCCAGCTTTGCCCGGGAAGTCGCTTTGGGGTTACCGACCGCCGTGACCGTGGCGGCGCGGGATGCGGATCATGCCAACCGGGTGGCGGCTCTGCTGCACGGTTCCAACCTGCGTGCCTATACCAGCAGCGATATGATCGGCGTTGAGTTGGGCGGAGCCATTAAGAACGTGCTGGCCATCGCCGCCGGCATCGCCGATGGGTTGGGTTTCGGAGCGAACGCCCGGGCGGCGCTCATCACGCGCGGGCTGGCGGAAATGGTGCGGCTGGGGGTGGCGGTGGGCGGCCAGCGGGAAACGTTCATGGGGTTGGCCGGCATCGGCGACCTAGTGCTGACCTGCACCGACGACCAGTCGCGCAATCGCCGGTTCGGGTTGGCGATCGGGCGGGGCGCGACGGCGGCGGCGGCGCGCGCGGCCATCGGTCAGGTCGTGGAGGGCGCGGTCACGGCGCGAGAAGCGCTGCGTCTGGCCCGGCGGCACGGGGTGGAGATGCCGATCACCGAACAGGTCGATCGGGTGTTGCATCATGGCCAGAATCCGCGCCAGGCGGTGGAAATCCTGCTGGCGCGCGGCCCCAAGCCGGAAGCGCTTTGAGAATTTTCTCCGGCCGCCGGATTCGCTCAGGTCAGGCAATCGTCCAATAACGGTCGGTGCGGGTCGCTGGTTTCTCGATCCGATCCGGTGTAGGCCCGGGGCCAGCGTTTTTTCACCACCGGGCTGTCGCTGGCCAAGACATGGCAAGTATTGAGTACCAGCGGCGGGGTCCGTTGCTCTGGCGGCTTGGCGTCTTCCTGGTCGTAGCGCTGGCCGTATAGAGTCTGGAACAGGGTGGTGGCGACCGGACCCAGCAGTTCGGTCACGTGCGTGCAGCCGTTGACGCCGCCGAACAATTCCCTGAGTTTGAGCGACCAGCCCGGTCCGATGCGGACGCCGATCAGCTGCCGGTAGCGCGCGGTGATAGTCGGACAGAGGCCGAATGGCGAGCCGTCGGTGCGCGCCTCAATGTCGTGGATGCGGAACTGATCGTCCACGGTCAGACGCAGCCACATATCGTGCAGCGGCTCGCCGGCGGCGATCGCGCCACCGCGGTCTTCGTTGGGAAACGCATAGGTCTTGGTGTCCACCATGCGGCCTTCGATATCCCACAGACCATCCTCGCGCTGGTAACCCCAGCACTGGACGATGCGCCGGTGCAGCAACCGACGAGATACGGGAGCGGAAAGCGGCATGCGATCTCCTGAGCCATGCTTGTCAGTCGAAGAGTGTCCCTTCCATAATGCGCGCCAGCCGGTCATCCAACCGGGCGAGCACCGCGCGCTTTTGCGCGGGCGAATAGTCCCACCAGCCGGCGATTTCGTCCAAGCTGCGGAGACAGCCGTCGCACCACTGAGTCTGCTCGTTGATCACGCAGACGCCGATGCAGGGGGAGGGTGGATCGATGAAGGATGGGGAGTCGTGATCGTGCATGGCGGATCCAACGAATGCGGTCGCTACTTTCAAGAATAGGATACCGCATTGTGGCCAGACGAGCCACGAGCGATTGGGTTATCGTCCGTTCCGGGATGACCGTGGAGGATCGCCGCAGGCGAGGGGGGCCGCGCGAGCATTAGGAAGAAGGTTAGCCGCGAAGAGCGAGGGGGATTTATTGTGGGCTTATCGAGTGTGCTGGTCTGGAGCACGCGCCGAGGGCGCTTCGGACGGGCGGTGGTGGCCCGACCCTCGATCCTGTGGTGGTTGGAGACTCCCCCCCGTCTTCGCGGCTAACCAGGTTGAATCGAGATACGGGTCTATGAGCGAATGTCACCTTTAAGGGTCTTTCTTCCCGTTTATTGTAGACTAAAACGACCTTAAATTCAGAAAATTTATTTTTGATAGCGTTCCAAGAATAACCAAAATTCATAGTTTTCGTAAATTAGGATAAACCACTATTTAGGTAACAAAAAACACTATCACTATAAAATTTTCGAGCGGCGCCAGGACCCGCATTCGAAAGCGATGGGGTTTTTACTTGTGTGAACGGAGGGGCGGGTTTAACCTTTAGCGAAATAAGCGAATTGACGCCGGGCCAAGCCGGTTCGTCTTCACCCGGCAGTTTTGATCCGTACCAGCAACTGAGGAGAGAATACCCGTGTTGACCTATCAAGATTGTGTGGAACTGAGCGATCTGACTGCGGAAGAGATCGAGGCCATCGCCGAGCACGAGCATCTTCCGGAAATGGCGGCTCTGGAATTAGGGAGCTACCTGGTGCATACGGAGGAAGGCGTGCCGATGATCAAACGCATCATTCTGGAGGACATCGAGACCGCCCGGCAGCACGGGCACCCCGAAAAGGTTTTGAAATTGAAGCTGGTGTTGAAGCATTTTGTGGAAACCCATCCGCACGCCACCTCCGGTTCGGCGTGATTTTCCACGCCTTCGGTGCTCCCCTCGCCCTCAAGAGGAGAGGGGAAAGGGTTGCTCGGCCAGCAGAGCCTGGACTTCGGCCAGGCCGGCTCGCCGCATGGGCCGACCGTCGACCGGGCTGCGTGGCGCCTCCCGTTCGGCCAGCGGCGTGAAGATCGTCACATCGATCTGGTGGTGCTCCTCGGCGCTAAAGCGCAGGACGGGCAGGCAGACCGGCTCGCCGCCGCCGAGTTTGAGGCGACGCTCCGCGGTTTCGAAGGGAATGTGATGCTCCATCAGAAACATCAAGACATCCTTGGTGGTCTCGGCGAACAAATGCAGTTGAACGTCGGCGTGCGCGCCGACGGCGCCGCTCAGCACCGGTCCCACCAGCTTCGGCCGAAACTTGGCCAGGAAGTGCATGGCGCGCAGAGCGGTTTCCCGCAACTGGCGCAGTTGGTCGGCCTGGCGGTCGGCATGGAACAGCCGCTGATAGTCGAGCAAAGCCTGTTCGATTTCGGCATTGTCGGGCAGAACGGCTTTGTCGGCGACTTCCAGGCGCAGCGCGGCCTTGCGCTTGGCGGTTCGAAAGTTCTGGATGCCTTCCTCGGCCATGATCCGGGCGCACTCCTGAGCCAGGAGGATCTTGAGTCGATGATCGTCGCGATGACGGCGGGCCATGGGCAAAACTCCAGCGAGGGGATGGCGAGGGAACTGGAGGCTATCCAGTGGTTGCCCGAAAACCCCGAAATCTCGTAGGCTGGGCTTCGCTTGTGGAGTCCAGCTACATGATTCTTGGGGTTGCTGCCCTGAATGGTGGGCAACGCTACACTTTGGTCCGACCTAAAAATCAGGTTTTCGGTCAGGCGCTAGCGAAGGTTTCACGGTTTTGCATCTGTTTGTTTGCTATATTCCATTGGCAATATTCCAAGAGACGACGTGGGTTGGATCCGTTCACTCTATAAGAGGAAGCGTAACTTGGCTCTGTTCAAGCGTAAAGAACCCATTTTGGGCATCGATATCAGTCCCTCGGCGGTCAAGCTGATCGAATTGAGCCGTTCCGGACCGCGGTTTCGGGTCGAGGCGTTCGCCATCGAGCCCTTGAGCGAAGGGATGATGGAAGACCGTAATCCGGTCGATAGCGACGAGCTGACGGAGGTGATCAAGCGGGCCTGGCGCCGATCCGGCGCCCGCACGCGGCGCGCGGCCGTGGCCGTGCCGACTTCGGGGGTGATCACCCGTACCGTGCCGATGCCGGCGGAGTTCAAGGAGAGCGACATCGAGGTCAACATCTCGATTGAGGCCGCCCAGTACATTCCCTATCCGATCGAGGAGGTTTACCTGGACTTCGAGGTAAAGGGCCGATCGCAGGCCAGCAGCGACATGCAGGATGTCATGCTGGTGGCGACTCGTAAGGAGAATGTGTATACCCGAGAGTCAGTGTTAAAGAGTGCGGGCCTGACGCCGATCATCATGGATGTGGAAGCCTATGCATTGGAAAACACGTTCCGGCTGTTGATGGATAGCCTCCCCAAGTCCGGCGGAGGTGGGACGGTCAGTTTGGACAAGCCGCGGGGCAGCGTGACCGCGCTGGTCGATATCGGCGCCGCCATCACCAACCTGTATATCCTGCAGGGGGATCAAGTGATCTTTACCCGCGAGCAGGGCTTCGGTTGCGACCAACTCACCGTGCGGGTCGCCGAGGCTTATGGGCTGACCCGCGAGCAGGCCGAGCAGGCCAAGCGCACCGGCCAGGTGGCCGACGATTTCGCCGTGACGATCCTGGAGCCGTTCAAGCAAATGCTGGCCGAGCAGATCGGACACGGCTTGCAGTTTTTCTATTCCTCCGACCAATTCCTCACCAATCGCTATAATGTGGATACTATTGTATTAGTGGGCGGCGGAGCCATGATCATGGGTCTGGATCGGGTGGTGGCGGACGTGTTGGGTGTCATGACGGTCGTGGCCAACCCGTTTAAGAGCATGGGGAGCGCCGCGAAGGTGAACAGCAGCGCCCTGTTGCGCGACGCGCCTTTGCTGGCGGTCGCGAGCGGTCTAGCCTTGAGGAGCTTCGACTGAGATGACGCGCATCAATTTGCTGCCCTGGCGCGAGGCGCGCCGCACGCAACGCCAGCGCGAACTCATCGGAATGCTGGTCGCGGCGGCGTTGTTCGCGGTCGGCGGCGTCTTCCTGGCGCATGCCGAGATCAACAGTCGTATCGAGTTTCAGAAAGAGCGTAATGATTACCTGCGCGGCGAGATCGCCCGGCTCAAAAAGGCCGCCGAGGAGCTGCAGGCGTTACAGCAAACCCGGAACCGGCTGGTGGAGCGGCTCAACGTCATCCAGACCTTGCAGGCCAGCCGTCCCGGCCGGGTGCGGATGCTGGACGAACTGGTCCGGCTGATCCCGCCGGAACTTTTTTTGAACACTTTCAAGACCACTGGCAACCAAGTCACCCTGAATGGCACCGCCCGCGACGATCTGGTCATTTCCGGATTCATGCGCGATCTTCGGAATTCCGCGCTGTTCGGGGAACCGGTGTTGCAGGTCATTGAGACGCGCAATATGAATAACGTACCGGCGCGGGTGTTCGAATTGGTGGTGCCGCTCAAGCTGGAGGTCGGGCTGGCGGACGCGGGAGGGTAAGCCATGAATCTGTCCGAAATCAACCTCAGCGATATCGACCTGCGGGAAGCGGGCGACTGGCCGCTGGCCGGCAAGCTGGTGCTGGCGGCTTTGGTCGTCGCCGCCGTGGTGGGTGGGGGCTATTATTTCTTCATCAGCGAGCAGTTAGAGGGTTTGGACCGGGTCGCGCGCGAGGAACAGCAGTTGCGACAGGAGTTTATCGAGAAGCAGCGGGTGGCGGCCAACCTGGAAGCCTTCCGGATTCAGCTCGAGCAGATGGAAGCCGATCTGGAGATCATGCTGCGGCAATTACCGACTGGTACGGAAATGCCGGATCTGCTTGAAGATGTTTCCAACACCGGCAAGAAAAACGGCTTGGAATTCGAGCTGTTCAAGCCCGAGGCCGAGCAGCCGAGGGATTTTTACGCCGCCAAGCCGATCACCATTAAGGCCAAGGGCACCTACCATCAGTTCGGCGCGTTTGTGAGCGGGGTTGCGGCCCTGCCGCGGATCGTGACCCTGGAGAACGCGACGCTGAGCAGCGAGGCCGCCGGCCGGCCGGCGGCGCGCGGCGGCGCCCAAGCCCAGCGGCGAGAGAACGAGCCGCTCACCATCCAGGCGACCTTGCAGACCTATCGGTACATGGATGAGGCGGCTGGCGCGGCGCCCGCCGGTCAGAGCGCTCAGCAAGGGGGGGCGGGTAGGAAATGAACGCACTGTTTCGTCCGGGGTCCGTCGCCGCATGCCTGCGCGGCGGGTTGCTGTTGGGGGTGATGCTGGCCGCACTGACGGGATGCGCCCAGCAGAATATGACCGAAGTGCGGCAGTTCGTGGAGGACACCAAGCGGACCACGCCGGTCCGAAAACCCGATCCGCCGCCGGAGATCAAGCCGTATACGCCTTTTACCTTCACCGCCCAAGGGCTAAAAGATCCTTTCGTGGTGTCGCCGTTCGCCCAAGAAGAAGAATTGCTGGGAGTGGCGGGCATTCCGACCACCAGTGATGCTGCCTATACTGGGGTGCGGCCCGATCCGAACCGGGTGCGGGAAGAACTTGAAAAGTACTCCCTGGGTTCGCTCAAGATGATGGGTACTTTCCGCATGGGGGGTGGCGATGAACTGTGGGCATTGATTATGGCGCCCGACGGTGTCGTGCATCGGGTTCAAAAAAACAACTACCTGGGTATCAACCATGGCAGGATCGTCAGTGTTACAGAGCAGCGGGTTGATTTACAGGAGATCGTTCCGGATGGGCCCGGGCGCTGGCAGGAACGGGATGCGTTTCTGTCGCTGACCCAATGATTGAGGGGGGAGTGTCATGACAAGCAGGTCCACGAACGAAGGCCGTCAGGCTTGGCGGACGGACGGGGAGTGGCTGCCACGGTGGTGGGTGGTGCTGGGATTGATCGGCGGTTTGTTGCTGGCGGGAAGCTGGCAAAACGTGTTGGCGGAGGAAGGGCAACCGGTGTTGCAGGCGGTGGATATCAGTCCGCTGGCGGGCAACCGGTTGCAGATTCGATTCCGCCTGTCGGAGCGGCCCAAGGCGCCGCCGAGCACGTTTACCATCAACGATCCGGCGCGGATCGTGCTGGATTTTCTGGACACCCGCAACGGGCTAAGCGCCCGGCAGCAGGTGATCAACGTCGGGGTAGCCGATCGGATCAGCGTGCTGGAAGGGGCGGATCGGACTCGGGCCTCGCTGAATCTGGCGCGGCTGGTGCCGTACCGGCTGGACGTGCAGGGCGATGCGGTGGTGTTAACGTTGGACAATGCCGGGGCGCCGGCCGCCCGGACGCCGGCGCCGACCCCAGCGGCGTCGGTGCGAGCGGCGGCGGCGGCTTCGCGGCGGGATGATGGACCGGTGGCGACGGCGCCCCAGCGGGTGAGCGATGTGAATTTTCGGCGGGGGCCGGCCGGCCAGGGGGTGGTCACGGTCAAGTTGTCCGCGTCCGGCATTCCGGTGGACGTGCGGCAGGAGGGCAATCAAATCATCGCGGACTTTCAGGGAGCGGCTTTTCCGCGCGGCCACGAACGGCGCTTGGACGTGACCGATTTCGCCACGCCGGTCATGGCCGTCGAAGCCGTGAATGCGGGCAATAACGCCCGTTTGAGCATCCAGCCCAACCCGCCCTTCGAGTATCTGGCCTATCAGGCCGATGATTTATATGTCATTGAGGTGCGTCCACCGGAGAAATCCCAGGAGGACCTGGAGCGGGAGGCGCGGCTCGATCCGTCCAAGAAAGTGTACACCGGCGATTTGTTGTCCCTGAACTTCCAGGACATTGAGGTCCGGGCGATCCTGCAAATCCTGGCGGACTTCACCGGCTTAAACATCGTGGTCAGCGACAGCGTCACGGGGAATCTGACCTTGCGCTTGCAGAACGTACCCTGGGATCAGGCGCTGGACATCATCATGCGCACCAAGGGCTTGGCCAGCCGGCAGTCCGGCAACGTGATCTTCATCGCGCCGACCGAGGAGATCGCGGCGCGCGAGAAACTGGATCTGGAGTCGCGCCGGACGGTGGAAGAGTTGATTCCGCTGCGCACCGAGATCATTCAGGTCAACTACGCCAAGGCGTCGGAACTGGCGGGTCTGCTGAAGACCAAGGGCGAACAGGGGCAGAGCGTCCTGTCGCCGCGCGGCGATGTGGCGGTGGACGAGCGAACCAACAGTCTGATCGTCAAGGATGTGCCGGATAAGCTGATTGAAGTGCGCGAATTGGTGACCGCGCTGGATGTGCCGACCCGACAGGTGATGATCGATTCGCGGGTGGTGATCGCCAGCGACGATTTCAGCCGGGATTTGGGGGTGCGGTTCGGCGTTTCGGGCGTCCGTGAGACCGGCCAAGGGGTGAATGCGATCGGCGGCAATCTGGGAGGAACCGACCAGATCATCGGCAGCGCGGTGGGTAACCTGATTGACACCGGGCAACCCTTTCCGGTCGCGGTGCCGGATCTCGCTAATCGGTTGGGGGTAAATTTGCCGGCAGCCGGTCCCAGCCTGGCTTTTGCGATACTGGGGGCGAATTATTTGGTGGATCTGGAACTCTCGGCACAACAAGTTGAAGGGCGCGCCGAGGTGGTTTCCAATCCCCGGGTGGTGACCGCGGATCTGAAGAAGGCCACGATTCTGCAAGGCCGGCAGATTCCTTTTTCGACGGTCAGTGATTCTGGAACCAACGTCGAGTTTAAGGATGCCTTTTTGAAACTGGAAGTCACGCCGCAGATCACGCCCGATGATCGAATTCGTATGGATCTCAAGGTTGCCAAGGATGAACAAGGTCCGTCCGTGATCACTGCAAGCGGAGAGCAAGTCAGTATCGAAAAGCGCGAAATCGAGACCCAAGTCATGGTGAACAACGGTGAAACCGTGGTGTTGGGCGGCGTATTCGAGCAAACCAAGCGGGATGGAGCCACCAAGGTGCCGCTTTTGGGGGATATCCCCTTGTTGGGATACTTGTTCCGAAATACCCAGGTGGAAAGTACCAAGCGCGAGCTGTTGATCTTCGTCACGCCGCAGATTCTGCGGAACAGCTCGCTCGCCGAGCGGTAAAAACTTGAAAAAATTGTAGTGATATCGCGGGGAGGCATAAGCCATGCGATCGTTGACAGGCAGGTTCAAAGGGTTATTCGAGTTATTGTTGCTGACTTTCCTGATGGTCGGTTGGGGGATGGTGGACGCCAACGCCGGATTCTTTTCTAATCAGGGTGGTGGCGGTTTTTTCGGACGGGCGCCGATGACCATCGAAATCAGCGCCGACAAAACGACGCTGCCGCCGAATATACTCAATAGTCCGGTGAATATCGGGGGGCCTTATACCAACACGATCACCGTCCAGGTCAAACAGAACGGACGCATGTTCCCCGCACCCAGCGTGTCGATCGATATCGTGGCGGGATTGAGCGGCGGCGCGTTGTTCTATCTGGATGGCAACGAAGAAAACGAGGATGACGACGGCAATCCCCTGGCGTTCCGCCGCCTGGTTTTCGAGGATACGACCGGGGTGGTGACCGGGCATTTTCATGCCTTTGGCGCTCCAGGGGCCGTGGTGTTGAGAGCGTCGGCCGCCGATCCCCAGACCGGTCAAACGGCCAGCGCCGACTTGGTGATCAATATTTCCGGCGGTGGGGTAGGCGAGTTTGGTCCCCGCCCGGCGATGGTGAACTTCGTCATGGACCCCGCGCCGGTTTATATCCGCACTAACCCTGACGGCACCACGCCCGTACCGCAACGAAACTTCAAGGTGTTCCAGATTTTCGTGCTGGATGATTTCGGGCAACCGATCAATGCGGGCGCGGGCAACCTGGTGCGCATCGAGTTGTTGCCGAACCGGCCCAATGGTGGGGAGTGGCTGAGCGCGATCGACGCCAGTGGCAATGCGCAGCAGGGAACCACCATTGTGACCACTCCCATCGGCGGCGCGGCGACGGTCGTTTTGCACAGCGGCACGGTACCCGGCACGGTCGGGATTTCGGCCACGGCCGACCGCGCCGACAACAACGTGGATAACGGCATTGAGTTCCCGATTACCAACTACGCCACGGTCTCGATCGGGACCGGCGAGTTGACCTCGCTGACCTTCAGTGGGCCGTTCATGGATGCGGTGCGCGCGCGGCGCAATGCCTTGGGCGCGCAGTTGATCGATCCGGCGACTCTGGAAAGTCCGTTTTTGGGCGCGCCGACCGGCGCGTTGTGGAACGGCATATTCACCCGCTTCATCTCGGTCATCGCCAGCGATCCCTACGGCAACCCACCGCCTGCCGGCACGCCGATCACCTTCCGGCTGGTCGACGGGCCGCTGGACATGCTCCTCAACCGTTATCCCGATCAGGGGCACGGTCAGTTTGCCATCACTGGCTTCAACGGCGATCCGGTGGAAGGTGGTATGGAGTTTTTCGCCCCCAACCGTCAGGTCCCGCGGGTGCCTGGCGACACGCTGAATCCCTTCGTGGTGCCAAACGGCGTGTCGTTCGCACTGGCCAATCCGGGTTGTCTGCTGGTGTTGCAGGATCCGGAAATCATCAACCCGAACCCGAGCACGATCAATAGCTTGCCCGGAGAAGGCCGACCGGAATACCACATCGGCAGCCGGATCATTACCGGGCGCATGGGGAATATGCTGCTGATGAACGCGCCGTTCAATCAGACTTCACAGAATGTCGGCGCCAACGTCTGGTATACGGTGGGTTGTCCGCCCTATAAGGGCAATGTGATGAATTTCAACCAGATCAACAGCCCGGTGTTCGGAGCCGGCGAAGTCATCGTGACCACCGACGCCAGCGGGATCGCCAATACCGTCATGAACTATCCGGCCAGTCAGGTCGGACGGCGGTTCATGGTGGTCGGCGAAGCGGTCGGCGGCAAAGTCGGCGCGGTGATGACGCATTGGTATCTGGGAATTCCCAACGGCAATTTAGTGCTGGTACAGCCTACGGCCGGTCTGCAAGAAGACGGTAGTGCAGTGGTCGTGATACCACCGGGTGCCGGGATCAATCAACCGGTCACCTTGCAATTGTTAGACGGTGGGGTCGATACCGACGGCGATGGGGCTCCCGATGCCTTTACCCCGGTGCCGGGCGTTCCCATCTCGGTGGAAGTTGTGATCAACGACCCCACGGAGACCGCCGCGATTGTAGCGGAGCAGAACCTGGTGGTCGCGCAGGCGACTTTGGAGGCCTTCGATCAAGCCAACCCCGGCGTTTGTGATTTGGTCATCACGGCTCCAGATGCACCTCCTGCCCCCCGTGATCCAGCACGCTGCACGCAGCGACAAGCGTTAGCGGCCACCTTGGACCAGGCGACGACCGCCGCCGTCGCCGCGCGCACCATCGCCAATCTGCACAGTCCCACGGCTGCGGTAGTCCCGACGACTTTGACCAGTGTTGGGGGGGGCTTTGTCAATGCCGTTCTCGAAGTCAATGATCTGCCGCTTGGGGGCAGCGTGGACTTCTTCTTCTCAACGATTGGCCCGGATGTCAGCAGCAACCGGCTGTTGATCAGGGTGCAGACGCCCGTGCCGGAGGAATGATGATCACGGCGCCGCCGGCGCGACAAGCGACCGGCGGCAGTGGGACGGATTGGGGGTAAGCAGTAGAAGTAGAGGGAACAACGAACCGGCGGCGACCCCGCCGGTTTTTTTATGGGTGAATGATCGAATGATCCTATGGTCGATCCCATGCCGGTTGTGATAACTCCCTTCCTTGGATAAGGAGGGGTGGCGCGTAACGCCGAGGTGGTTCGAAGCGGCGATTCCACAGTTGTAGGCGGGTTAGGGCGCCAGCCCGTAACCCGCCGCCTTGGGTGCGGTTTCGGCGGGTTACGCTGCGCTAACCCGCCCTACATGAGAGAAATAAAATCTATCGGGATTAGTATTACGTCACCCCAACCCACGGACTCATTGGGCATATAAAAGGCCGCGAGGGTATCGCGGCCTGAATTAGGCAAGACCGAACGGATTCAGCGGCCGAACAGCAGATCAAGACCCTGGGGTGCCGCTAGAATATAGCGGGCTTCCGTCACCCCCGAAGCCGCCCAATTCTCCTTATAGGCGATCGCCTTCAAGGTAATGGCGGGGTTCCGCTGCAGGTCGAGGACAATGGATTCCCCGCTGTTGATCGGCGTTCCGGAGGTCGGCGTCGGCGTACTGCCATCCGTCGTGTACCAAATCGTGGCGCCCGGCGTCGTGGTGGTCAAAGTCACTGGCAGGCTGCCAGTCCGATACGGACCGCCCGGTGGATCGAAAGTCGGTGGCGCCACGGTCGCCAGTGGTCCCACGAATTGCCCGAAGGCCCATGGGGCTAAACCCACTGGCACCACGGCAATGACCTCGTTGCTCCGGCCGTCGACCATCGAAACCGTATGGTCGCCGGTGTTGGCCACGTACACCCGCCGGCTGTCCGGGCTGACCGAGAC
>DAIRDI010000015.1:0-20513 GCA_036796235.1 Candidatus Competibacteraceae bacterium
CCAGGTCTTCCAGTGGTTCGACCGGCAAAGCCTGAACCCGCGCCCGTTGCTGGTCGGTCAGGGTGCCGATCCGGCGCTGGAGCAGGCGCAGGACCAGTTGGGCTTCGCCTTCATGCCGCCAAATGGGTTGATTCTTGGCGACAATCTCGCGATAGGCGCAGGTTTGTTCCAGGGGGGTCAGTTCACCAAGCATGGCCAGGATCTCCTTCAGGGTCAGATCGTCGAAACGCGCCAGCAGCCAGGATTGAAACACCTCCAGACAGCGCCGGCGCACGGGGTTTCTTTTCGACTTTGGGTCGAGTCCTCGAAAAGTATTTTATCTATCATAGCCCTGCACCAGCCGCCACTTCCACCGATAGCGCGTCTCACGCCCGCACCACCAATGCCGGCACCGCCGTCACAAACCGCCCACCCCATTCGCGAACATAGCTCAGTGGGTCCATGATCTCTTCCTTCAGATTCCAGGGCAGAATCAGGACAATATCCGGTTTTTCCTCACGCAGGCGCGCTTCCGTCACGATGGGAATCCGGGTCCCGGGTAGAAATCTGCCCTGCTTGGCCGGATTGCGATCCACCACCCAAGGCAATAAATCGGGGCGCACGCCCGCATAGTTCAACAACGTATTCCCCTTGGCGGCGGCACCGTAAGCCGCTACCTTCCGGCCCGCTCGCCGCGCCTCAATGAGAAAAACCAGCAGATCGTTCTTCACCTGGTCGGCCCGGGCCTGGAATCCGGCGTAGTAATCGGCGGTCGCCACCCCCGCGGCGGCTTCGGCGGCCAGCAGTTCAGCCACCCGGGCACTCACCGGGTGCGAGCCGGTATCCCGACGCTGGGCAAATACCCGCAGGCTACCCCCGTGGGTAGACAACTCCTCCACATCGAAAACGTCAAGGCCGTTGCGTTGGAAGATACGGCTGACCGCAGTCAGCGACATGCAGTTCCAGCACAGGAGATTGGCGAATTCCTTCCATCACCCAGCGCAGCAGCCCATATTCGGCGCGGGTCCCGGTGACCACACAGATGCGTTTTTTAGTCATGTGATGGCTTCATCAATGGCATAGCGTTCCAACCCATCCGGCGCGAGATCTTCCCCTTCTGGCCAGCAAATCCCACCCAACGGATCAATGCCGACTTGCCGAAAATAGCGCTCTTGACGCAAACGCCAGTAAGCGTCTCGCCGCGCAATCAGGTCAGCAAGGTCAAGAGTTCGTTGTCGATGATCCTCGTAGCGCACCCGCAGCCGTTGTTGCGGCATGGGAGTCACTTGAACCGCTTTGAGCCAAGGAGTTTTAACTGCTAAGTTCATGCCATTTTTCCATCAATTCAGCTTGATTATTCTGGATAAATTGCTTGATTTTCTTTGTCTGCGCAGGCGGCATTTGACCTGCGAGGAGATCACCCTGTTCGAGATCAAAGGAACCGCCATAATCACCGTAAATGGCATGGCAATGTGGAACCCCATGATCATCCAGATACATGTAAATCGATATACCGAAAAAAAATGCGATGCGTGGCATGATGGTCTAACTCTCAATCAACTCATCAAACGCAAAATCCCTTCCCGCACACCGTCCTATCACTTCATCCCAGCGCATCGGCGACACGCCCGTGCCGGGGCGTTTGACGGTGATATTGTCCGGCGTGAAGATTAAAGTGGACTCCATGGTCAAGACAAAAGTAGCCGGAATTTAAGTTAAGCCAGCCAAGTCCGAAAAATTCCCGCATTTCAAAAACGCCGGAGCCGACCGGTTTGACATCGCCCAAGGAGCCTTGCTGCACTTTGCGCAAGCGCCGCGCCAGCCGGCGCTTCGTGAGGCCGTTGCGCAGGCCGGTCAGCCAGCGCTTGAATTCGGGCATTTTTTTCTGATCAGAACCCTCGATTCACCATGACCTTAATGACTTTCAAAAACCAGCATCCAACGTCGCGGCATCCAGTAAGCGCTCAGCCCAGACTTCGAGCTGTTCCGGGGGCGCTTGGGCCAGACACCGACAGGTTTCCTCCGCCAATGGACCAAACCGCTTGATCAACTGATGCTCCAGAATCCGTGCTTCACCCTGCTGCATGCCCTGCTGCATGCCCTCTTCCCATCCTTCCTGCCGGGCGCCTTGCAACTCCGAAATCTCATCGCGGAGCGCCCGCTCCCGCACAAACGCCAACCGCCGTGACTCTTCATCCCCACTCAAGGCATTCAGATGCGCCAATGCTTGCTGCACCGGCGGATGCGTAATTTGATTCATCGCCGTTTCCTCCTGCCAATGTTTGATAGGCCACCCACGCCGCCAGATCTCCAGCCGCCATTCCCAAGCGATCCGCTTTCGGCAACTCGATTATCGGTTCTTCGAGGGTTTCTGTGGAACGGGTCTCCCAAGACAGATTCTAGCCCGCCGCATCGGCTCATGGTTCGGATTATGCCTAATAATATCAATAGATTAGTGACGAGCAATTCATTCAAAGTCACATTGAGGAGGCGCGTCGGGTCAGGCGCGAGGATCGTCATCCAGGCTGACCGAGAGTCGGTTGGCTCGAGCGGCGATTTCATCAATACTCAGATCGGGCAAACCCTGTTTTCGCCATTCGGTGTAGTCAAACTTCTCCCGGTTAATCGCCGCCAGGAAGCGTTCGGTCTCAATCAAACCCAGTGCTTCAATCAGTACTCTCATACCTTGCAGGCGAAGCTCAGTTTCCGTGGTCATACCAACTCTCCAGCAGGGCCAGGGCAGCCAGCGGTGGCGTCACCCTGAGTTCTTGTGAAGACGACATTTTTTTGAGTATCCGGTCATCGGTGGTCACGAACAGGTCAGCGCCTCCGGCGCTGGCGGAAGCGAGATGCAAAGCATCATACCGACCCACCCCACCCGCCGCCCATTCGTGCGCTTTGGCGATGACCGCGGGGTCCGCCATGACCACCACGCAGGCCAAATTACGCCATTGCTGGATCGCCAGGCGCTGCGCCGGGTAAGGATTATTCGCGTTTTCAAAATCCAGCGTGGACGACCAGATCAGATGACATTCAGCCTGTTTAACCTTCTCTTGCAAGACGATGATAGCCTCGGTTTCCAGACGAATGCGAACTTGAGTCTGATCGTCGTAAGGACGATTAAAGCAGCATAGATCGAGATAAAGACGCATCATTTTATCGTTCGTACATCGAAACCCAGGAACAGCGGCAGTCGCTTATAGCAACCCTCGACTGCCTTCAAGCCCGATCCCAGTCAACAGGCTGGAATCCTTCGCGGTTTCCTGCGCCTTCACATGCGCCAGCGTCACGACGGCGAACGGATTGCGGTGAGATTCCAACTCCGCTTCCCGCCCCAAGTAATCCAGCAACTTGGCGACGGGATCGCGCAACCGCACTTCGCATTCCCATAACGCCTGCCGGTATCGCGTGGGCCGCCGGCACCGTCGCCGATCCGTCAACACCACCAGACTGACCACCGGTCGCTGGTAGCGGTCGTACAACCGGCTGTAATACTGGAACATCCGCTCGGCGAAACGAACCTCATACCGCCCTTGAACCTCAACATGCACCAGCACCCAGGTTTCCGCGCCATCCCGGCGGCTGACCTTGATCAGCTTGTCAGCGTGGCGCCGTCCCAACTCGGCATCCCGCACCACCTGCGGCAATTCCTTGTCCAGAAATTCGTAGCCCCGTTCCCAAGCGATCCCCGCATGAACCACCGGAAAGTAAAACTCGCAAAAGGACTCGAAGTACTGCTCCAGCGCCTCCTTCCACGGCGAATCGTAGTCGCTGGCCGGCGCGGGGCTGTTCTTCATACCTTGCTCCTCGCGCGGCGCGGGGGCTGGTAGGACGGCAACGGGCAGCGTCATGGCTCCACCCCTTCGTCTCCGTATTTTGGTTCAACCGGCATAAATTCAGCGCGCATGGCCTCAACAAAGCGTTCTGCCTGCCCCACCATTTCACGCGCATCATCCAGTTCAACAGAATCGCCGGTGTAGTCCGCGACCAGGCGGATTTCCTCCGCACGCTTCAACAGGCGCCCCAGTTCTCTGGAGATTGGGCCGTTTTTAACCAGATGCAGACCAAACGCGGCGATCAAGCCGCCGTGCGTTTTGATCCTGGGCTGTACCAGCGCGCCCGATGCCAGTAGCGCGGCGCGAGCGGCATCGAACATCGCGTAGTAAGCCCGATTGCAAGCCCCATCGACATCGTCCAGATCCAGCAGAACCCGCGCCGACGCACCGGCGCGAACGGCTTTGGCCATCAAAACCGCTGGCGTTAGCTCGCCGCTCATAGCCACACCCCTTCTTGGGCGATAGTCTTCAACAGCCGGGGATTCGAGAAGGTCTCCGGATGCTCCCATTCGTCCACCCAGACCGGCAATGGCGAAATATTGACTCCTGTTTCCAGCAGCACATCAAAGGCGACATCGGCCATGGCTAATTTGGTCGGCAGAAAGCGCCGGTGCTCGCCACGCAACAGGATGACCACATCCGCATCGCTATCCGGACGATGGGTTTGCCGGGCGCGGCTGCCAAACAGGATGACCCCGGCCATGTCGTATTGGCTGGCGATGCACTGGGTAAACAGACGGATGGCTCGTTGGGTCGCGGCATCCACCTCGGTGCTTCGATCCTGAACTCCAGCGATCCGACCCACTACGGATTGCCTGCGGCGAATCGCTGCGGTTTCTTTTCGACTTTGGGTCGAGTCTTCGAAAAGTGTTTTATCCATCACGCTACCTCCCTACTCAGTGGTGGAGGGTTTTAGGTAGTCAATTCCGCTCATTCCAAAGTTGTCTCAGCGACTGACATTAATGGCTGTCGAACACTTCTTCCAAGGTACCCGCCTCCAACACCCGCTCGCTCCACGTCCCCAACTGCTCCAGCGCCGCCTCCTGTAACCGCGTTTCCACCCAGTCCGGCAATTCGCCGAAGCGCCTCGGTCGGCATCAGTCGGTCATGCATTATTATGCGGCTTGCATCACGTTGCAGCATACCCAAAACGAAAGGCATGAAAAAACCCGCGCTAGGCGGGTTCGGGGTTCCAGCATGGACAGCGATGGATGGGTATGTGGCGGAGAGAGAGGGATTCGAACCCTCGTTAGAGTCACCCCTAAACAGCATTTCCAGTGCTGCGCCTTCGACCGCTCGGCCATCTCTCCAAAAAGGTCGGATAATGTACTCGCAACCGCCTTGCCGGGGCAAGCAATCCTGGCAAGGCGGTTGCAAACCTCTCGTTCAAATCCTTACAACCCCTTCATGCTCAGGCGGATGCGGCCCTGCCGGTCGATTTCCAGCACCTTGACCTTGATCACATCGCCGACGGCCAGTTTATCGCTGACGTTCTGCACCCGCTCCTCACAAATCTGCGAGACATGCACCATGCCATCGCGGCCGGGCAGAATGGTCACAAAGGCGCCGAAGTCCATGATCCGGGCCACCTTGCCCTCATAGATCTGCCCCACTTCCACATCGGCGGTGATCTGCTCGATCCGGCGGCGCGCCTCGTCGCCGGCCGCCTTATCCACCGCGGCGATCTTCACCACACCGTCGTCGGTGATATCAATCGTCGCCCCGGTTTCCTCAGTGATGGCGCGGATGGTGACGCCACCCTTGCCGATCACATCGCGAATCTTTTCCGGGTTGATGCGCAATGTCGTGTAGCGCGGCGCGTATTCCGACAATTCCCGACTGGGTTGGGTAATGACCTCATCCATCTTGCCGAGAATGTGCAGCCGTCCGTCGCGGGCTTGGGCTAACGCCTGTTCCATGATCTGGCGGGTGATGCCGTCGATCTTGATGTCCATTTGTAAGGCGGTGACGCCAGCGGCGGTGCCGGCCACCTTGAAATCCATATCGCCCAGATGGTCCTCGTCGCCGATGATGTCGGTCAGCACCGCGAAGCGGTCGCTGTCCTTGATCAGACCCATGGCGATACCGGCCACCGGGGCCTTGATCGGTACCCCGGCATCCATCAGCGACAGGCTGGCGCCGCACACCGAGGCCATCGAACTGGAGCCGTTGGATTCGGTGATTTCCGACACCACCCGCACCGTGTACGGAAACTGCTCGGGCTTGGGCATCACCGCTTGCACGCCGCGCTTGGCCAACCGGCCGTGACCGACCTCGCGACGCTTGGGACTGCCGACTTGGCCGATCTCGCCGACCGAATAGGGCGGGAAATTGTAGTGCAGCAGAAACGGCTGGCGGTATTCGCCCTCAATGGCGTCGATGATCTGGGCGTCGCGGTCGGTGCCGAGCGTGGTCACCACCAGCGCCTGGGTCTCGCCGCGGGTGAACAGCGCCGAGCCGTGAGTGCGCGGCAGCACGCCGACCCGGATGGTGATCGGTCGCACCGTGCGTGCATCGCGACCGTCGATGCGCGGTTGACCGGATAAAATGCGCCCGCGCACGACCTGTTTCTCCAGGGTCGAGAACGCGCTTTCAATCGCCTGCGCGGTCCAGCGCTCCGACTCCTGGGCGGTCAGTTGCGTGACCAGTCGATCGTGAATCTCCCGCACCCGCTGCTGGCGGGCTAGTTTTTCGGGCATCTGGTAGGCTTCGATCAGCGCCGTCTCGGCGGCGGCGCGGGTCGCCTGGGCCAACATCTCATCGCCGGCCGGCGGCTGCCAGTTCCACCGCGGCGCGCCCGCCGTCGCCACCAGATCGTTGATGGCGTGGATCGCGGCCTGCATCTGTTCGTGGCCGAACATCACCGCGCCCAGCATCACCTCCTCGGGCAGCTCCGCGGCTTCGGATTCCACCATCAACACCGCCCGCTCGGTGCCGGCCACCACCAGATCCAATTGCGAGGTCTTGATGTCGGCGCGGGATGGATTGAGCAGGTATTGACCGTCGCGATAGCCCACGCGGGCCGCGCCGATCGGGCCGTCGAACGGGACGCCGGACAGCGCCAACGCCGCCGAGGCGCCGATGAGCGAGGGAATATCCGGGTCCACCTGCAAGTTCAGGGACAGCACGGTGGCGACGATCTGCACCTCGTGAGTGAAACCATCCGGAAACAGCGGGCGCAACGGGCGATCCAGCAGCCGGGCGGTCAGGGTTTCGCTCTCGGACGGGCGACCCTCGCGCCGGAAGAAGCCACCGGGAATGCGGCCGGCCGCATAGGTGCGCTCCTGATAATCCACCCGCAAGGGCAGAAAATCCCGGCCTTCCTGGGTTTCCCGGGCGGCGACCACGGTGACCAGCACCACGGTGTCGGCCATGTTGACCAGGACCGCGCCGCTGGCCTGCCGGGCGATCTCGCCGGTTTCCAGGGTGACGGAGTGCTGGCCGTACTGAAAGGTTTTCTTGATGGGGGTCACGAATGCATCCTGTGCGAAAAACCGAGAGAATGCCTCACCGGCGCAGGCCGAGGCGGCTGATCAGACTTTGATAGCGTTGCAAATCCTTCCTTTTCAGATAGTCCAGCAGCTTGCGGCGCTGGTTGACCATCTTCAGCAGGCCGCGCCGGGAATGGTGGTCTTTCTTGTGCGCGCCAAAGTGCGGCTGCAAGCCATTGATGCGATTGGTCAGCAGGGCAACCTGCACTTCCGGCGAGCCGGTATCGACGGGATCGCGCTGAAAATCCTGCACGATCTGGGATTTTTGTTCGGTGTTGAGCGGCATGTAAAGCTCCAGTTCGAATTCGATCAGGCTATTAAACTTGAATGAAAATACTCACCTTGGCCGAAACAATCAACCAGCAGGCCCCGGAAAACACGGGCTAGAGTAACAGTCGGCGGGGTGCGACCCGGCCATCGTCCAGAATTTCACCGATGCCCAGAAACCGTTCATCGTCTTGATAAAGGCGAACCCAACCCTGGGTCGGTGCGCGCGGCGCCAACACTGGCTGGCCCTGACGCAGGTAAAAGGCCGCGTCTCCACCCACGCGCACCGCCGGCCACCGCGCCACGGTGCTGTCTGGAGGCAGCAACAGGGCATCCAGCGCCGCGAAATCCTCGGTCGCCCGTTCGCGCAGCGTCTCCAGGGTCACCATTCGCGCCGCGTCGTAAGGTTCCACCGCCGTGCGGCGCAAGGCCACGACATGCGCGCCGCAACCTAGCGCCTCGCCGAGATCGGCGGCCAGCGCGCGCACGTAGGTTCCTTTGGAACAGCGCAATTCGCACTCCAGTTCCGCGTCGTCCAGGCGCAGCAGGCGCAGTTCGTGAACGGTCACCTCGCGGGGCTCCCGCTCGACCTCCAAGCCCTGGCGGGCCAGCTTGTACAGCGGCTGGCCGCCGCGCTTCAGGGCGGAGTACATCGGCGGCACCTGCCGGATCACGCCCCGGAAATGCTGGAGCGCATCCTCCACCCGCGCGCGGTCCACGCCACCGACCGGCCGGGTGAGGACGATCTCGCCGTCCGCGTCGCCGGTCGTAGTGGTCGCACCCAGCCGGCAGGTAAACCGGTAGCTCTTGTCGGCGTTCAGCAACAGTCCGGACAGTTTGGTGGCCTCGCCCAAACAGAGGGGCAGCAGGCCGCTGGCCAGCGGATCGAGACTGCCGGTGTGTCCGGCCTTTTGCGCGCGATATAACCGTTTGACCGCCTGCAACGCCGCGTTCGAGGTCCAACCCACCGGCTTGTCCAGCAGCAGCATGCCGCTCACCGAGCGACGGTCGCGCCGCGCCGTCAAGCGGGATCCTCCGAATCCGTATCCTCCAGGTCGTGATGCCGGCTGGCGTCGGTGGCCACCGCAGCGTCGATCAGGGCCGACAACCGCGCGCCGTATTCCACCACTTCGTCGTAGCGGAACTCCAGTTTCGGCACGGTGCGGATGTGCATGCGGCGGCCCAGTTCGCGCCGCAGCAACGGCGCGGCGCGGTTGAGTTCGGCGACCCGCGCGGACCGTTCGGCCGGATCACCCAGCAGGGTGACGTAGATGCGGGCATACGCCAGGTCGCGGCTGACCTCGACGCTGGTCAGCGACACCAACGTCAATCGGGGGTCGCGCAACTCGCCGCGAATCAGCTCCGCCAGGTCGCGGCGAATCTGCTCGCCGACCCGCCGGGCGCGTGGGGAGGATGGAGGTGCCGATCGAGCCATGTGGTTCGTCTTTACGCTGCAAGCGGTCCAGTCACTACAGAGTCCGCGCCACCTGCACCCGTTCGTAGACCTCGATATGATCGCCTTCGCGGATGTCGTTGTAGTTGCGCACGCCCATGCCACATTCCATGCCGGCGCGCACTTCGCTCACATCGTCCTTGAAGCGCCGCAGCGAATCCAGCGCGCCCTCGAAAACCACCACGTTGTTGCGCAGCACCCGGATCGGGCTGCTGCGCCGCACCACGCCGTCCACCACCATGCAACCGGCCGCCACTCCGAATTTGGGCGAACGGAACACACCGCGCACTTCGGCCAAGCCGATGATCTGTTCCTTGAACTCCGGCTTGAGCATGCCGACCATGGCGTGCTTTATATCGTCGATCAGTTCGTAGATGACACTGTAGTAGCGCAGCTTCAAGCCTTCCTCGTCGGCCAGTTTCTTGGCCACGCTGTCGGCGCGCACGTTAAAGCCGATCAGGGTCGCATTCGAGGTCTTGGCCAGATTGACGTCGGATTCGTTGATACCGCCGACGCCGCTGGCGACGATCTTGACCCGCACCTCGTCGGTGGACAGCCGGTTCAGCGCATCGACGATGGCCTCGGCCGAACCCTGCACGTCGGCCTTGAGCACCACGTTCAGTACGTTGCTCTGTCCGGCCTCGAACTGGCCGAAGACATCTTCCAGATTGACCGCCTGCTTGGTGGATTGCGCCTCGCGCTGCTTGCCCTGGCGGAACAGGGCGATTTCGCGGGCCTTGCGTTCGTCGGCGACCGCGATCACTTCATCGCCAGCCTTGGGCGTGCCCGACAAGCCGACGATTTCCACTGGGATCGACGGCCCGGCTTCGCTCACCCCCTGGCCCGCTTCATTGAGCATGGCGCGGACCCGACCGTATTCGAGGCCGCTCAGAATCATGTCGCCCTTGCGCAGGGTGCCGCTCTGCACCAGGATGGTCGCCACCGGACCGCGGCCCTTGTCCAGGCGCGATTCGATCACCACGCCCTTGGCGGGACCGTCCACCGGCGCCCGCAGTTCCAGCACCTCGGATTGCACCAGAATCTGGTCCAGCAGTTGATCGATGCCCATACCGCTCTTGGCGGATACGTAGGAGACCAGGGTATCGCCCCCCCACTCCTCGGAGATGACGCCTTGCACGGACAACTCGCTCTTGACCCGATCCGGGTCGGCGGCGGTCTTGTCCATCTTATTAACCGCCACCACGATCGGCACGTTCGCGGCGCGGGCGTGCTGGATCGCTTCCAGGGTCTGCGGCATCACCCCGTCGTCGGCCGCCACCACCAACACCACCACGTCGGTGGCTTTGGCGCCGCGCGAGCGCATGGCGGTGAACGCGGCGTGGCCCGGCGTATCGAGAAAGGTGACCACTCCCTTCGGGGTGCGGACGTGGTAGGCGCCGATATGCTGGGTGATGCCCCCCGCTTCGCCGGCCGCGACCCGGGTCCGGCGGATATGGTCGAGCAACGAGGTCTTGCCGTGGTCCACATGCCCCATGATAGTCACCACCGGGGGGCGCGGCAACGCTTCGCCGCCACCGCTCTCGGCGGCCAGTTCTTC
Source organism: Candidatus Competibacteraceae bacterium (assembly GCA_036796235.1). Lineage (GTDB taxonomy): Bacteria > Pseudomonadota > Gammaproteobacteria > Competibacterales > Competibacteraceae > REEE01. The sequence goes on from DAIRDI010000015.1 coordinate 10,585, forward strand.
CTCCAGCGCGTTTTCCTTGAGGAGCTTGTAAGTGTGGCCCATCTCCTCGACGGCCAGGGCGGCGGTGTCCTGGTCGATGACCTGATTGATGGTCACCATCAAGCCCATTTTGAGAAAGGTCTTGATCACTTCGGTCACCTTGACCGACATCTTCTGAGCCAGATCGGTCACGCTGATCGTTTCAGGCAGGGCCACGTCGCGCACCATCGGCGCGGTGGGCTTGGCGAAACCATGTCGTTGCGGCGCCGCTGACGGGGCCGATTTAGCCCCCTTGGTCTTTCTGGGACGGCGGCGATCGCTCCTGCCCGACAGATCCAGCACATCGCCGCGCCCGGGGCGCGGCGCCCGCGCATCGCCGACGCCACCTTCGCGGCGCTGCCCGGCGGGCTCGACCTTGCCGCCGTCACTCCGCGCCTTACTGGGTCCGCGGCTTGGCCCGTCCGGGCGCTTCTTGGGCGCCTTGGCCTCTGACGCCGCCGCCAGCGGCTTTTTGACTCTGGTTTCCGCATCGGCGTCACCACGGCGCGGCGCGCTGGCTGGGGTGCTATCAGCGGGCGGGCGCGCCCCGACGTCGACCGCCCTGGAACCAGCGAGACTTTCCACCGACTGGCGGGGATGGTCTTCCTCGGCGGCCTGATGGCGGGCCTCTTCCTCGGCGGCCTGACGGCGGGCCTCTTCCTCGGCGGCCTGGCGGCGGGCTTCTTCCTCGACGGCCTGACGGCGGGCCTCTTCCTCGGCGACGGTTTCCCGGCTCCGCTCCTCGATTTCCCGAGCGACCGGGGCGAGGGTTTCGGCTCGGCCTTCGGCTTCCGCGGAACGGGAGCCCTCCTCGCCCATGAGGCTGCGCTTGATGTAAGTCCGTTTCTTGCGAACCTCAATGCTGACGGTTTTAACCTGGCCAGCCGCGCCGCCGACCATGCGGATTTCACTATGCGTCTTACGCTTGAGCGTGATTTTCCTGGGTTCGGTCGCGTTCTGGGCCAATCGGCCGCCATGACTCTTGCGCAGGTGCGCCAACAAATCCATCTTCTGTTTTTCCGTGATCGTGGCTTCCACGCCAGCGACCGTGATGCCAGCCTCGGCGAATTGCTCCAACAAGCGATCCACGGGTATACCGACGACCGTGGCAAATTGCTTGACCGTTACATCCGTCATTGTCCACCCCCAGGATGGGTCAATCCCACCGCCCATCACTTCAAAAACCAAGGCGCTCGCGCCGTCATGATTAGTCTGGCGGCCCGCTCGTCATCCAACCCGGTGATCTCATTCAGGTCATCCACCGACAATTCAGCCAGATCCTCCATGGTCAGAACTCCACGGCTGGCCAGCGTGAAAGCCAAGTCCTCATCCATGCCCTCCATCCCCACCAAATCCTCGGCCGGACGGGCATTGCCCAGCCGCTCCTCGGCGGCGATGGCGCGGGTCAGCAACACATCGCGGGCGCGCAGGCGCAGAGCCTCGACGATCTCTTCGTCGAATTCAGCAATTTCTCGCATTTCCTGGGCGGGAACGTAGGCGACCTCTTCCAGGGTGGCGAATCCTTCCCGCACCAGGATCGCCGCGATCTCCTCATCGACCTCCAACTGCTCGACGAACATCCGCTGCACGACCTCATCTTCCTGGCTCAGTCTGGCCTGCGCTTGAACCTGGGTCATGACATTGAGCGTCCAACCGGTCAGCCGGCTCGCCAACTGCACGTTCTGGCCACCTTTCCCGATCGCTTGCGCCAGTTGCTTGTCCTCGCCGACGATGATGTCCATGCTGTGGTTGTCCTCATCGACGATGATGGACTCGACCTCCGCCGGCGACATGGCGTTCATGACCAGGCGAATCGAATCATCGTCCCATTGCACGATATCCACTCGTTCGCCCGCCAGTTCGTTGGTGACGCTCTGGACCCGCGCCCCGCGCATGCCCACGCAGGCGCCGATGGGGTCGATACGCGTATCCTTGCTCTTGACCGCGATCTTGGCCCGCGAACCGGGATCGCGGGCCGCGCCCTTGATCTCGATGATGCCCTGATTGATCTCGGGCACTTCCAGGGTGAACAAGGCGATCAGGAATTCCGGCGCCACCCGACTCACGAATAATTGCGGGCCGCGGCTTTCGGCGCGCACGTCTTTCAAATAGCCGCGCACCCGCTCGCCGATCCGGAACGATTCGCGGGGAATCAGGTCCTCACGAGCGAGCTTGGCCTCGACATTCCCGCCGACGTCGACGATCAAATCCCCACGTTCCAACCGTTTGACCACTCCGCCGATCAATTCGCCCTTACGGTGCAGAAAGGCATCCACGACTCGGGCGCGTTCGGCATCCCGCACTTTCTGGACGATCACCTGCTTGGCGGTCTGAGCAGCGATCCGACCGCCGAAATCGGCGTTTTCCAGCGGCGTTTCGAGAATGGCGTCGGCCTGAATATCCGCTTGAATTCGGCGCGCTTCCTCCAAACCGATTTCCCGATCTGGATGTTCGATCCGCGCGGCGTCGGCCACCACCAGCCAGCGCCGGCTCGTCTCGTAATTACCGGTGCGCCGGTTGATGGTGACCCGCACGTCCGGATCGCCTTCGTAGTGCTTCTTGGCCGCCGAGGCCAGCGCCACTTCCAGAGCGCCGAAAATGACTTCCTTGTTGACACCTTTCTCATTGGAGACGGCTTCCACCACCATCAGAATTTCTTTACTGCTTTCTTTGTTGTCTCTACCGCGCATATTGTTCTGCCTCCCAACCGGATTCGCACGCCATTCACCCCGCGGCGCCAGTACGGCAACCCGGATTGGTCATCGCCATGGCTGGTTTTTCTGGACCATGGACTTCCATGGGATTCAGTGTCCCGTAGAGCACCGAAATCAAAGCGCACCCTTCATTAAAATTCATGTAGCTGTTGATAATTCATATAATTTCTTGATGCGGACCTCAATCAGATTTCGGGCGCCAGCCGCGCTTTCTCAACGTGCTCGAGAGGCACTCGCCACTCTCGTCCCTCACCGTCGACGAGCACCACCACACCACCCTCCATCCCGCGCAGACGCCCCAACAGTTTCCGCCGACCCTCCAGTGAAGCGCTCAACTGAATGCGTACCATAGAGCCGGCGAAGCGGATAAAATGTTCGGCCTCGAACAGCGGGCGATCCAGCCCAGGCGAGGAAACCTCCAAAGTGTACCGTCCAGCGACGGGGTCTTCGACGTCCAGCACTCCGCTGACCTGATGGCTGACCCGCTGGCAGTCATCCAAAGTAACGCCGTTTTCATGATCGATATAAACCCGCAACAGGGCATTGGCGTGGCCGGCATGAAACTCCACACCAACCAGTTCGTAGCCCATGGCTTCCACCACGGCCGCCAATTTCCGTCTGAGCGTTGGAAGATCCTGACGCATTTCGATCACCGGAAATAAAAAATGGGCCTGCGGCCCACTTATTTGCCCATCCATAAAAAAAGCCCTCGCGGGGCTTCCTTGAAACTTGGTAGCGGGGGCAGGATTTGAACCTACGACCTTCGGGTTATGAGCCCGACGAGCTACCGGACTGCTCCACCCCGCATCTGAGAAAGGCAATATAGCATTCCTTACGAAGCGTTTGCAAGCATCGCAAGATGATCGACCCAACCAGCTCGGATCTCCTTCCATGCGCCTGGATCAATCAGAGGCGCTCCCCAGAGCGGTCTGCTCCAAAGTCCGCCGTTCTCGGACGCAGGCCCGCACGTACAGGATCGCCCCCAGAAACAACAACAGGCTAAACCCGATTGCCAACCAGGCCAGCCACGGTCGGACCATCGGCCCCGCCACATGGAAAACTCCAATCGTGAAGTAGTAAAGCGCGAGAAAACAGGTCCACACATAGGCATGCGAACGGCCATGCAACAGACCGCGCAAAGGGAACAGCAAGGGTCCCACCAACACGATCAAGACCCCCGCGACCGGCCATTGCCCGAGCGGTTCCAGCCAGGCGCACCAAAGCACCAGCAGCCCCAACAGACCGAAGTAACCGGTTAGCGCCAGCGCATGCCAAAACCGGCTCATCCTCCCTCCAACCGCCGCGCGGTTTCCGCCAGTCGACGGCCCAGCGCCCGGCAAATCTGTTTCTCCTCGGTGCTGAGCGCCGCCCGGGATTCCGGTCCCGACCAGTGACTCGGACCATACGGCGTACCGCCGCTGCGGGTTTCGCTTAAGGCCGTTTCGGTATAGGGTACTCCAACCAGCAGCATCCCATGATGCAACAACGGCAGCATCATGCTGAGCAAGGTGGATTCATGGCCGCCATGCAGGGTCGAAACCGAGGCGAACACCCCCGCCGGTTTTCCGGAAAGCGCGCCGGCCAGCCAGAGTCCGCCGGTGGAATCCAAAAAGTATTTGAGCGGTGCGGCCATGTTGCCAAAACGGGTGGGGCTGCCCAGAGCCAAACCGGCGCAGGCGCTCAGATCGTCCAGACTCACATAAGGCGGCCCGGTATCGGGAATGTCGTCCTCGACTGCCTCACAGACCGCCGAAACCGGGGGTACGGTACGCAATCGAGCCATCATGCCCTCGACCTCCTCCACGCCCCGCGCCACTTGCCGCGCCATTTCAGCGGTTCCGCCAGTACGGCTATAATATAAAATTAAAATCTCCAGCATTGGGTTTACATCCTCTCGGTGACTGCCTTCAATTCGACCTCGGGATTCGCCCGTCGTTACCTCGCGATCAACCTCCGTCGCCTCCGTTCTGTCTTGACGGGTTCGACAACCGGTGCTAGCTTGAACCGGAAATTTCCTGTGTCTTTCATCTTGATATAGCGGCTTGCCGCATCTTTAGTGAAGCCTTGAGCACCAAAATCACGCGACTCGCTGTCGCGATGCTGGCGTTATCGGCTTGCGCGATCGCTCCCCCCGTTCAAGAGATGAGCGACGCCCGACAAGCCCTCCGCGCGGCCGAGGCGGTCGGCGCGGCGCAGCGGTCGCCCGACCCGCTGCTAGCGGCTCGGCATCTGCTTCAGGAAGCACAGACCCAACTGGAGGCCGGCGCCTACACCAGCGCGCGGCGTTACGCGTTGGACGCGCGCGACGCGGCGATCCGGGCCCGTGAGATCGCGACGAAAGCCCCCCCGCCGCCCTCTCTTTCCCCCTAGACCATCGCTCCGGAACCCCACCCGATCAAGGCGCCGATTCTCATGTTGACCCTCACTCGATTTCCGCCATGCTGGACCCGGCTTTGCGCGGCATGGGCGCTGGTCCTGTTATCGGCGACTGCCGTCGCCAGCGCCCCGACCCTCCAGTTCACGCTGCCCGATCTCCAGGACCAACCGGTGCGGTTGGCCGATTTTCACGGCCAGTGGGTCGTGGTTAATTTTTGGGCGACTTGGTGCGCGCCCTGCCTGGAGGAAATGCCCGAGCTGCAAGCGTTCCACGACGCGCAACGCGATCGCGCCGTGGTGATCGGCGTCAACTTTGAGAGCCGGGCTCCGGCCGAAATTCGCGACTTCGTGGACCGATTGGCGGTCACGTTTCCGGTCGTGCTGAGCGGTGGCCAACCCGTGCCCGGCTTCGATTTGCGGGGGCTGCCCACCACGTTTCTGATTTCCCCTACCGGCGAACTGGTCGATACCCATCTCGGGACGGTGAACGCCGCCATGCTGGTGGAACGTCTCGACGAGCTGGAGGCGTTCGATGCGCTGCGTTGATTCAAGCGCCGCGGCCCCGAACATAATCCGAACATAATTCCGAATCCATCCGCCCCATCCCGAACACGAGGAGGTTGTTTGAAAACCCTGTGCCTGCGCTGTTATGTCACCGGCCGCGTACAAGGGGTCGGCTTCCGCTACGCCACCGCCGAAAAAGCGCTGGGACTCGGCGTTCACGGTTATGCGCGCAACCTGCCGGACCGGCGGGTGGAAGTGTTGGCCTGCGGCGAGGAAAGAGCGGTCATCGCGTTGCGGAACTGGTTGTGGCAGGGCCCGCAACTGGCCCGGGTCAGCGACGTGCATTGCGACACGCTACCCGATCAAGAGGTCCACGGCTTCCGGATCGAGTGAAGGCGCATCCCGCTGCTGGTTTCCTGAAAAATTTGGCGCGGTGTCTTGATTTATCCACAGGCTTGTACATGGGCGGACCTTAAGCGTTTCCGCGCTCGGCCCCTACTCAAAATTTCGGCCAGATTCCGGGTGTTAAGTCCAGTGTATTGATAAATATCAATAAAAACGCATGATCAAAAAGTCATCAAATCGTCATTCTTTCAATAGCAACGCCTAGTTAGGCGCGTCGAGCAAAAGTTATCCACAGAGTTATCCACAGGTTCTGTGGATAACTGTCGCCCTTTATCGGCTCAGCGATTCCCGGTTACCCCACGGCCAGTCGTTCCCGCAACTCGTCCAGCCATCGTTCCCGCGCCAGCAGGGTGCTGTCCGGGTCGCGCCGGCCGCGATATTCCACCTGTCCCGCCGCCAGATGGCGCTCGCTGATCACCAACCGGTGCGGGATACCGATCAGTTCGAAATCCGCGAACATCACCCCGGGCCGGACCTCGCGATCATCCAACAGGGCGTCGATGCCCGCGGCCCGCAACTCTCGATACAGGGCCTCGGCGGCTTCGCGCACCGCAACGGAACGGCCGGCGCCGATCGGCAGCACCGCGACCTGGAATGGCGCCATCGCCGCCGGCCAGATGATGCCGCGCTCGTCGTGATTTTGCTCGATGGCGGCGGCCACCACCCGCGACACGCCGATGCCGTAGCAACCCATGGTCACCGTCGCCATCTGGCCGTCCTCGCCCAGCACCGCCGCGTTCAGAGCCGCGCTGTACTTCTGGCCGAGCTGGAACACATGGCCGACCTCGATGCCCCGTGCGATCGCCAGCGTCCCCCGGCCATCCGGACTCGGATCGCCCTCGACCGCGTTGCGCAGGTCGGCGACCAGCGGTTCCGGGCAGTCGCGACCGAAGTTGACGCCGGTGAGATGCCAGTCGTCCTGGTTGGCGCCCGCCACCAGGTCAGCCATTTTCGCCACGGTACGGTCGGCGATCACCACGCCGTCGAAACCGACCGCGCCCAGCGAACCAGGACCGGCGCCGAACGCGGCGTGGATGGCTTCGGGACTGGCGAAGACCAGCGGCGTTTTCACCTGGGGCAGTTTCCCGGCCTTGATGGCGTTGACCTCGTGATCGCCGCGCACCAGCAACAGCACCGGCCGCTCGTCCGCGCCGTCGACCACCACCGCCTTCACCGTGCGCTCGGCGGGAATGTTCAGAAACGCGCACAACTCGGCAATGGTTTTGACTCCCGGCGTGTGAACCCGCGCCAGCGCCTCGGCCGGCGCGGGCCGCTCGCCGGCGGGCGCCAGCGCCTCGGCCAGTTCGACGTTGGCGGCGTAGTCGCTCGCGGTGGAAAACGCGATGGCGTCCTCGCCGGACTCGGCCAGGACGTGGAACTCGTGCGAGCCGCTGCCGCCGATGCTGCCGGTATCGGCCAGCACCGCGCGAAAGTTCAATCCCAGCCGGGTAAAGATGCACGCGTAGGCCGCGTACATCGCGTCGTAAGTCTGCTGCAAGGAAGCTTGCTCGAGATGGAAGGAGTAGGCGTCCTTCATCAGAAATTCCCGCGCCCGCATCACCCCGAAGCGCGGGCGAATCTCGTCGCGAAACTTGGTCTGGATTTGATAAAAATTGATCGGCAGTTGCCGGTAGCTCTTGATCTCGCGACGGAACAGGTCGGTGATCACTTCCTCGTGCGTGGGACCAAAACAGAAATCCCGCTGGTGACGGTCCTTGATCCGCAACAGTTCCGGACCGTATTGCCGCCAGCGACCGGATTCCTCCCACAACTCGGCCGGTTGCACGGCCGGCATGAACAATTCCAGGGCGCCGGCGCGGTCCATCTCCTCCCGCACCACCGCCTCGACCTTGCGCAACACGCGCAGGCCCAGCGGCAGCCAGGTATAGAGACCTGCCGCGAGCTTGCGGATCAGACCGGCTCGCAACATGAGTTGATGGCTGACAACCTCGGCATCGGCCGGGGTTTCCTTGACGGTGAACAGCGGAAATTGGGATAAGCGCATGAATCGGTCCTGGCGAAAACGGTGAAACGGCGGCGAATCAGGGTTCGCAGAAATAATCCTGGTCCTTCATGGCCTTTTGCAGTTCCGCCGCGCGCTGCTCGGCATCGATGGCGACCCGCTTGCCCTCGGCGTCAGTCTTGATCACCGGCCGATCGCTCTGCAACACTTCAACGTTCTTCCTGGCGATCTCGCAGTTTTTGGCGCGGACTTCCTCGGCCTGCTGCTGGGTCTGTTCTTCCTGGGCTTTCCGCTTGGCTTCTTCCTCGGCCAGCGTCTCGGCCAGTTCTTCCTGTTCCTTGGCCAGATCGCGCGCGGCAGGACCGGCGCCCTCGGCGGCTCCCGCTGGTTTGCGCACGGTTTCGTAGGGTACTCCGGCGGGCGGCGGCAGTTCGGAGTATTTCAACTGACCGTATTCGTCCGTCCATTTGTAGATGAACTGCTGGGCCTGAGCCATCCCCATCACCCCCCAGCAACCGGCTGCCAGCAGGCAACACAGCATTGGTTTCAGCATTCGTTTCAACATACCGACCTCCTGATTACCCCGGATGCGGAATTTGCCAGCCATGCTCCGCCTCACGGCGGGATTTCGCTGGAAAATAAAGTTGTGTAGTATAACGGCCCCGCAAGACTCGCGCCCAGCGCGTATCGGCGACTTTCATGACGGGTCGCGCCCACCGGGCGTTACCCCCTCCGCGCGGCGGTGATCCCGCCCAGCCGCGGCCCCGGCCCAGCCACTTTCCGGACCCGTTCATGACCCGCCCGTACCGGACGAGAGTTTGTCTTGCTATTGCACCGTTTCCCCAACCAAGCTTTGCCACGAGGTCTCAATCCCATGGAACCTATCACGGGTGCTGAAATTCTGGTCCGTTGCCTCCAGGAAGAAGGCGTCAAACATATCTTCGGCTATCCGGGCGGCGCCGTCCTGCATATTTACGACGCATTGTACGCCCAGGAAGAAGTCCAGCACATTCTGGTGCGGCACGAGCAGGCCGCCGTTCACGCCGCCGACGGCTATTCGCGCGCCAGCGGCAAGCCCGGCGTGGTGCTGGTCACGTCCGGCCCCGGCGTCACCAATGCCGTGACCGGCATCGCCACCGCCCACATGGACTCCATTCCGGTCGTGATCTTTTCCGGCCAGGTGCCCACCGCTTTGATCGGCAACGACGCGTTCCAGGAGGTGGATTCGGTCGGCATCACCCGACCCTGCGTCAAACACAACTTCCTGGTCAAGGATGTCACCCAGCTGGCTGAAACCATCAAGAAAGCCTTCTACATCGCCACCACCGGTCGCCCTGGCCCGGTGCTCGTGGATCTGCCAAAAGACATCACCATCACCAAGACCGAATTTCATTATCCCAAGAAAGTCAAAATGCGGTCCTACAACCCGACGGTCAAGGGGCACGCCGGCCAGATCCGCAAGGCGGTGGACCTGATCCTGTCCGCCAAACGACCGATGGTCTACACCGGCGGCGGGGTGATTCTGAGCGATGGCTCGGCGGAACTGACCGAACTCACGCAGTTGCTGGGCTACCCGATCACCAACACCCTGATGGGACTGGGCGCCTATCCGGCCACCGACCGGCAGTTCATCGGCATGCTCGGCATGCATGGGACCTATGAAGCCAACATGGCGATGCACGGCTGCGACGTGCTGATCGCCATCGGCGCCCGCTTCGACGACCGGGTGACCGGCAAGCTTGAAAAGTTCTGTCCGACCGCCAGGATCGTCCACGTCGACATCGATCCGTCCTCGATCTCCAAGAACGTCAAGGTGGACATCCCGATCGTCGGCTCGGTGCCCAACGTGCTGCGGGCGATGATCAATGTCATTCGCGACGAGAAGCTCAAGCCCGACGCCGAGGCGCTGGATCGCTGGTGGCGGCAAATCGATGAGTGGCGGGCCGTCG
>DAIRDI010000016.1:0-14218 GCA_036796235.1 Candidatus Competibacteraceae bacterium
GGCCGGACTGTAGAAGAACATGAACGGCACGACGAAGGCGGCGAGCCCGAGGCGGAACGCCGTCACCGAAGTCCGCATCGGTTCGGAGCCGGCCAAGGCCGCGCCGGCATAAGCCGCCAGCGCCACCGGCGGGGTAATCGCCGAAATGACCGCGTAGTAGAAGATGAAGAAGTGTGCGATCAATGGCTCGATCCCGAGCTGGATCAGGCCCGGCGCCACCACCGAGGCGGCCACCGCATAGGCGGCGGTGGTCGGCATGCCCATGCCGAGGATGATCGAGATCAGCATGGCGAACATCAGGGCGAGAAATTGGCTGTGCTCGGCCACCCCCAGCAGCATGGATGAGAAGCGCAGCCCGACCCCGGTCAGGCCGATCACGCCGACGATGATGCCGGCGCAGGCGCAGACCGCGATCAACTGAATCGCCATCCGCGCCGACAGGTTCAAGGCGTTGAGGACCCCCATGATCCCCATGCGATAGGGCGTCAGCCAACTCACGACCATCGCGCTGACCATGGCCAGCGTGCCGGCCCGGATCACCGAATAACCCATAAACAGCGCGCCGACCAGAATCAGGATGGGAATGAACAGATAGACTTGGCGGACCAGCTCCTTCATCACCGGCAGTTCCTCGCGGGGCAGGCCGCGCATGTTGTGCTTGCACGCCTCGAAGTCCACCATGAAAAAGATTGAAGCGAAGTAGAGCACCGCCGGGATCACCGCCGCCACGATCAGCTCGGTGTAGGGAATGCCCGTCACCTCCGCCATGATGAAAGCGCCGGCGCCCATGATGGGCGGCATGATCTGGCCGCCCGTCGAGGCCGCCGCCTCGACCGAAGCCGCGACCTGCGGTCGATAGCCGACCCGCTTCATCAGCGGAATGGTCAACGAGCCGGTGGCGACCACGTTGCCCGCCGACGTGCCGTTGATCATGCCCATCAGGCCGCTGGCGAAGATCGCGACTTTAGCCGGACCACCGCGCTTGTGGCCGGCGGCGGCGAACGCGAAGTTGACGAAATAATCGCCCACTTTCGAGGCTTGCAGAAACGCCGCGAAGGTGATGAACAGGACAATGTAGGTCGACGACACGGCGGTGGTCGGTCCGAGAATGCCGTTGTCGGTATAGATGTAGGTGAAAAACCGACCGGCCGCGTAGCCGGAATGCTCGAGAAAGCCCGGCAGATAGGGGCCGACGAACCCGTAGATGATGAACACCGCCGCGATGATCACCAGCGCCAGGCCGGCCATCCGGCGGGTCAGCTCCAGGATCAGAACGATACCGGCCAGCGAGACCCAAAAGTCGGTGTCCAGGGGTGAGACGCCCGCGCGAAATTGCCAGGCGGTCAAGTTGAAGAGCAGGTAACCGCCGACCGAGAAACTACCCGCGAAGAGCACCCAGTCGAACCAGGGCACCCCGTGCCGGTCTGGCCGGAACAGCCAGGACGACAGGGTGGCCACGACCACCGACACCATGAGGGCCGGGCCGAACGCCTTGAAGACCCAAGGCGGCGGGAACCGGATTTCGAGCACCTCGCGCATGAAAAACGCCGCGACGATGGCGGCGACCGCGAACAGCCCCGTCAACCCCGCCACCAGCAGGGGGAGCAGTTGCGCGGACCGCCAGAGCGTTCGTACCTGGTCGTCGAAGCGCGGCACCAGCGAAATGGCCAGGCCGAAGCCGATCATCAGCCCGCCGGCCACGTGCAAGATGCGGAACGCCCAGGTTTCCAGGGGAAAGAGGTTCAGCACGACCAGATGGAAGGTCGTGTAGAGGATACAAAAGGCGACGAAGAAAAGTCCTTCCCAGCGTCCAAACTCGCGGACGTTGGACTCGGGCTCTTCATCGACCCCGGAAGCAATGATTTTTCCAGTAGATGGATTGGGGTCTTGGTCGGTCATGGGAGACTCGCTAAAACGGGGGTAACTGAGTTTGGGGGCGAGCGGCCGGTCGGGAGTAAACCCCCCGGCTCGCGGCCGGGGAGCGCGATCATCAACTCCTGACGGATCAGCCCTTGTATTCAGGCGGGATCAGATTCTTGGGAATCTCGATGCCCTTTTCCTTGTAGTAGCGAATGGCGCCCGGATGGAACCACATGAAGCCGTTCTGGCTCCAGTTCTCGGGCTTGGTCTCCGCGGCCGTCTGATGGATCTGCATCATGCGGTCGTTGTTGTCCAGCACGACCTTCATCACTTCGTACACCAGACTTTCGGGCAGATCCTTGCTGGCGATGCCGAAGTTGGCCATTGACACGGTCAGGATGTCGGCCTCCTGGCTCCGGTAGGTGCCTTTCGGGATGGTGAACGCCGTCATGGACGGGAATTGCTCGGTCAGCTTGGCCTGCTCTTCGGCGGTGAAGGCGAAGATGGTGGCGGGCTTCTGGGCTTCGACTTCACTGAAGGCCGAGATGGGAATCCCGGCGGCGAAGGCGAAGGTGTCGATCAGGTTATCCTGAAGCTGGCCGGCCGCGTCGCTGGCGTTGCCGTACTGGAGGTTGGCCTTGACGCCCAGCGCCTCGAACATCCGCCCCCAATAGGTAGCCGCCGTGCCGGTGCGCGGCCCGACGTTGACGCGCTTGCCGTTCAGATCGGCGACCTTGGCGATGTTCGACGCTTTCATGGCGATGGCGTGGAAGGGCGTGGCGTACATGGGGAACAGGGCGCGCACGTTGCGCATCTCCACGCCCGGCGCCATCTCGCTTTCTCCGTTCCAACTGTCGTAACCGGGTCCCATGGTGATCATGCCGAACTGCAAGTCGCCGGCATTGACGAGCGCCATGTTGGCGACCGGGCCGCCCGTCACCTCGGCGGTCGCGCCGATGCCGAGCATTTCCTGCATGAGACCGGCCCATCCAGCCCCATAGATGAAGTACGTTCCGCCCTGAGAGGCCGTGCCGACCTTGACGGAAGACGGCCAGCCGGTCTTATCCATGGCGGCCTGGGATATGGGAGCCGCGGCCAGCCCGAGCACAGCCAGTCCGGCCACGGCGACGACAGATTTAAGAGTGCCTCTTAACATGCTGATAGTTCTCCGATGATGGTTGATCGTTATTTTGGCGGCAAACTGGAATACCGCTTTTGGGCGGCAACCAAAGTTTTGCGATACGAAAACCGCATTGGCGCCTCAAAAAAGTTTAGACGAGGCTGGAACCTTATGAAGGGTTTCCGAGACCACTAGGCGAAAAAAAACCGAGGGCAACCTGTGATGGTTGCCCTCGGTCGCGCGGCGAACCCGCTTGAGGCCGTTTAGCTCCAGTAGCGCACCGGACCGCTGTCGATATGAACGAAGTTGGAGCGGGGATAATAGCCGACCCCACCCGCACCCAGCGAACGGGCCGCTCGGCACAGATCCGAAATCCGACCGTCCGGAATCCGCACATCGAGCGCCATGGCTTGAACGTGATAGCTGTTCCGCGCCACTCGGCGGTTGCGCTGGCGCAACTGAACGTTAGTCGTCGGCGACCGATAGGCGCTGATCACATGGATCGGTTCGCGTAGCCGCATCTGCAACTGCAAGGCGTAGAGTTGGTCCAATACCTTAACATCGAATGATTTCACTTGATCGTTGCGATGGTCGCGCAACGCCCAACTAATTTCGGTAATGGCCTCGCGGATGTAACCATCGCGCGGCGTCCAGTACACCCGACGGATGGTCTGACCAGTGCGGGGGCTGTAGAAGAAGAGAGAACGGTCGCGCAGGACCGCCGCTTGAAGCAGTTGCGGCCCCAAGGCCAAGGCGCCGAGACCGCCCACCGTCCACTTGAGAAACCCGCGCCGACCCAGTTCCGGCGAATTTTCGTCGTTTTCGTTGATCGGTTGAAGCACTGCGTCTTTCCGCATTTTCATCAAACCCTCCCGGCGACTGATTCGATTTTTCCCCACTTTAGCCAAGTTGTTTTATAAAGCAAGAATCAGATACACCAATATCGATTAGCCATTTAGCAACAAAATGGGTTTCCTAGCATTTTACCTGGTTTTTATTTTTAGAAGAAAAACACATTATTATCTTAAATTTTATAAGTATAATGTTAATACACTTGTTAATAAAAATCATAAAAAACAGTTTACTAATATTTAAAAAATACATGTCAAAAAAAAGATATATTAAAAAAGATACAGCTATTAACTAAAAAAATAATAATTATCAATAATCCTAAAAACAACATTTTTCCGAAAGCGACCGACTTATGAGCCAGGAAAAATTTCCCATCACCCCCGCGATCCGGTTTTTACGGATACACTCCATCGCCTTCACTCCGCATCTTTACCCCTACCAGGAACAGGGCGGCACCGACCACAGCGCCCGTTGCCTCGGGGTGGACGAGCACGACATCATCAAAACGCTGATCATGGAAGACGATCTCAAAAAACCGTTGATCGTGCTGATGCACGGTGATCGCCAGGTTTCCACGCAGGCGCTAGCGCGGCAACTGCAAGTCAGATCCATCGTTCCTTGCAACCCGACCGTGGCCCAGAAACACAGCGGCTACCAGATCGGAGGCACTTCACCCTTCGGCGCCCGCAAGACCATGCCGGTATGCCTGGAATCCAGCATCCTCGATTTAGCGCGAATCTATATCAATGGTGGCAAGCGCGGTTTCCTGGTCGGCATGACGCCGGCCGATCTGCAGCGCCTGCTGCAACCGACGCTGGTTCAGGTCGCTACTGGAGCTTGAATATGGATGAACACGCCTTCCTCGCCACCGCTCCAACCGGGATTGAACCACTGCTGGCGGCGGAATTGGTCGTTTTGGGTGCGGTCGCGCCCCAACCAGTTCGCGGCGGAATCCGGTTCCAGGGATCGCTGGAACTGGCTTATCGCGCCTGCCTGTGGTCGCGTACCGCCAGTCGGATCTTGTTGCAACTGGCCGAGTTTCCCGCCGCCGACGCCGAGGCGCTTTACGCCGGCCTGCGCCATCTGCCATGGGAAGAGCATCTCGCGGCGAACGGCACTCTCGCCGTGGACTTCAGCGGTGGCGGCCCCGGCATCGATCACACCCACTTCGGCGCACAGCGGGTCAAGGACGCCATTGTGGACCGGTTCCGGGCGCGCGCCGGCCAACGGCCGGGCGTGGACCCAAATCGGCCGGACCTTCGCATCCAGGCGCGCTGGCATCGCGGCCAAGTTCTGGTCGGCATCGACCTGTCCGGCGACAGCCTGCACCGGCGCGGCTATCGCGAGGCGACCGTGACGGCTCCCCTGAAGGAAACACTGGCCGCCGCCCTGCTCCTGAAAGCCGACTGGCCGGCTATCGCCAGCGGTGGCGGTCCCCTGCTCGATCCGTTGTGTGGTTCCGGCGCCTTGGCCATCGAGGCTGCCTGGATCGCCGGCGACCGCGCGCCTGGACTGTTGCGCGACTATTGGGGTTTCAGCGGCTGGCTGGGCCATATCCCGGTGTTATGGGGCCGGCTGCTGGCCGAAGCCCGCGACCGGTGCGAGGCTGGACGGGCGCGCATCCCGCTGATTCTCGCCAGCGACCACGACCCGAAGGCGGTGCGCGCGGCGTCGATCAACGCCGGGCGCGCCGGAGTGGCCGGGTCAATTCGCATCGAACGCCGCGCCTGGGCCGCCGTCGAACCGCCGGCGGGACCATTTGGCCTGCTGATCGCCAATCCGCCTTACGGCGCGCGGCTGGGCGAACCGGACGAACTGGATACCTTGTACGTACAGTTGGGCGACCGGTTGAAATCCCACTTCCAGGGCTGGCGAGCGGCGTTGTTCGCCGGCAATCCCGAGCAGGGCAAGCGCATGGGGTTGCGCGCCTTCAAAACGCATGTTTTTCACAACGGCCCGCTGGAATGCCGGCTGCTGCAATTTCAGGTCGAACCGGAATACTTCGTGGACCGGAACGCCGCCGACCGGCGCGCCCGCGCGGCCGGATTGGAACGGGCGCTGGCGACGGGCGCCGAGAGCTTCGTCAATCGCCTGCGCAAAAACCTGCGCCATCTCGGCCGCTGGGCGGAGCGGGAGGGGATAAGCTGCTATCGGCTGTACGACGCCGACCTGCCCGAGTATGCGGTGGCGGTGGACCGCTACGAACGCTGGCTGCACGTGCAGGAATACGCGCCGCCGCTCACCGTGGACGCCGAGCGCGCCCGCGAACGGCTGGAGCAGGTGCTGGCGGTGCTGCCGGCGGTGTTGGAGATCCCGCCGGACCAGGTGTTCCTGAAGGTGCGCCAGCGCCAGCGTGGCCCCAGCCAGTACCAGAAACAGTCCGCACAGGGCCGTTTCCACGAGGTCCGCGAGGGGCCGGCCCGCCTGCTGGTCAACTTCACCGACTATCTCGACACCGGCCTGTTTCTCGATCATCGCCCGACCCGCGGCCTGCTGCGGGAACTGGCGGCCGGCCGGCGGTTCCTGAATTTATTCGGTTACACCGGAACGGCCACCGTCCATGCCGCGCTGGGCGGCGCGACCCATACCACCACCGTCGACCTATCGAAGACCTATCTGGACTGGGCGCGCCGCAACCTGGAATTGAACGGTTTCTCTGGCTCTCGGCACGAGTTAATTCAGGCCGATTGCCAACAATGGCTGGCGTGGGCGTGGGGACAATACGATTTGATCTTTCTCGACCCGCCGACCTTCTCCAACTCCAAGCGAACGAATGAAACATTGGACATACAACGGGACCACGTCGAACTGCTGCGGCAAACCCTGCGTCTGCTGGCGCCGAACGGTCTCCTGATTTTCTCCACCAATTCCCGTCGATTCCGCTTGGACCCGGAGGCATTCGCCGATCTGGACATCGAGGACTGGAGCCGGCGCACCCTGCCGCTCGACTTTGCTCGCGACCCGAAAATACATCAGTGCTGGCGCATGATGCGGCGCTGATCCTCACACAATGACACTATAATAATGTGTCTATCATCATCCATCGGTCGCCTGGAACGCCTCGCTCCGTGCGACTCAGGAGTATCGTCATGAATACTCAGACGCCCGGCGATTCCACCTTTTCCCGCCCCGCCCCATCTTCGCTCGACCCATTCGACATCATCGGTTCCAGCCTGGCGGTTCAACAAGCCTGGCTGCGGCAACCGGAACGACTGGCCGCAATCTTACAGGGGCTGGCTCTGGACGCCAGCCGGGTTCACGAGCGCTTCGCCCAAGGCCATCTCGGCGTCCCCAGCGAACCGGTCGCGCCCGCCGTGATCCACGACCAACGCTTTCAAGACCCGACGTGGACCGATCGACCCGGGTTCGCCTATCTCAAGGAAATGTATCTGCTGTATAGCCGCTGGCTTGAAGACGCCATCCACACCACCGAAGGCATCGATCCGGCTCGACGGCAACGGGCGGCGTTCTGGATCCGGCAGTGGCTGGATGCCGTCGCCCCGAGCAACTTCTTCTGGACCAACCCCGAAGCGTTGCGGCGCAGTATCGCCAGCCACGGGTGCAGCGTGTTGTGGGGCCTGCAAAACTGGTTGCGCGACGCCGCCGCCGGCGAGGTGCGGATGGTGGAACCGGACGCCTTCACGGTCGGCCGCGACCTGGCCACCACCCCTGGTCAAGTCGTGCTACGCAACGAATTGCTGGAACTGATCCAGTACGCGCCCGTCACCGGGCAAGTGCGCGCCACGCCGATCGTACTGGTGGCGCCCTGGATCAACAAGTACTACATCATGGACCTCAGTCCGGACAATAGCCTGGTTCGTTATCTGGTCGGCCAAGGCTTTACCGTCTTCGCCACCAGTTGGAAAAATCCCGATCCCGAGGCGCGGGCGGTGACGTTGGACGATTACCTGTTGCACGGGGTACGGCCGGCGCTGGAAACGGCCCGCGCCATCTGCGGGGTCTCCCAGGTTCACGCCGCAGGCTACTGTCTGGGCGGCACGGCGCTGGCGATGCTGCTCGCCTGGTTCAACGCCGATCCCATGGATCGCGCCGCCAACCCCGTCGCGCACTGGACCGCTTTCACCACCCTCGTGGACTTCAGCGACCCCGGCGAGATCGGCGTATTTCTGAGCGAGGGCAGCTTCGAGTTTCTGAAACAGCGGATGAGCGCCGAGGGCTATCTGGATGGCGCCGACATGGCCAAGGCTTTTCGGTTGCTACGGCCCAACAACTTGATCTGGCACTATGTGATGCAAAGCTATCTGTACGGTGAAGAACTGCCGCCCAGCGATGTGCTGTTCTGGAACTGCGACACCACCAGAATGCCGGCGGCGATGCACGAGTTCTACCTGCGGGAACTGTATCTGAACAACCGCTTGGTGGAACCCAGCGGTCTGGAGATCGGCGGACGAAGGCTGGAGTTAGGCGCGATCCAGCAACCGTTGTACGCGGTCGGCGCGGAACAGGATCACATCGCGCCTTGGAAGCAGACCTTCCGTCTGTGCGGGTTGATCGGCGGGCCAGCGCGCTACGTACTGGCCACTTCCGGCCATATTCTCGGCATCATCAACCCGCCGATAACGCCGCCCAAGCGGCGCTACTGGGTGGGCGACGCCAGCGACCGGTTTTATCCCGAAGCCTGGCGGGACGGCACCGGCAAGGTTCCTGGATCGTGGTGGGAAGACTGGATCCACTGGTTGAGCGAACGCTGCGGACCGCTGACCGATCCGCCGACGTTGGGTAACGCTCAATACCCGCCCCTGGAAGCCGCGCCGGGGCGGTATGTCTTGGAGAAGTGAGTTTCAGGCCCGATTCGGGTTGCGCCACAGCACCTCGAGACCGCCCTCGTCCCGGGCCAGAATCCGGCACAGCACGAACAGTAAATCCGACAGCCGGTTCAGATACACCCGAACCGGCTCCCCGACCTCCTCCTCGCGCGCCAGCGACACGACTCGCCGCTCGGCTCGCCGACAGATGGCGCGCGCCATGTGACAGTCCGCCGCCGCCCGGCCGCCGCCCGGCAAAATAAACTCCTTGAGCGGCGGCAACAGGGTATTGAATTCGCTAAGAATCGCTTCCAGGGCCACCACATCTTCCGCCTTGACCGCCTGATATCCCGGAATGCTCAGTTCTCCACCCAAATCGAACAGTTTGTGCTGGGCCTCTCGCAAGCAGTCGAGAATGGCCGGGCGCAGATCGTGCGCCAGCACCCGACCGATGGCGCAATTCAACTCATCGACCGCCCCAATCGCCTCGATTCGCGGACAGTCCTTGGTGACCCGCGCGCCGTCGCCCAGCCCAGTCGTACCGTCATCGCCGGTGCGGGTATAGATTTTGGAAAGTCGATTGCCCATTCGTACTCCTCTCTCGATGGTCCTGCCACTAAACGATCATGGTCGCCGTTTCCACCATGTCGGATGATGAAAAACCCCCTGATTGGGTTCGTTTCATTTTACTCTTCTCAGCCGCGCGCCGCGCGTCAAACCTCTTCACGTCCCACCTGTTCCGCATAACTCTTTTTTCATAATATAAAAAATAGTTTATTTTCAAATAGTTAAATCTATTTTTCATAGAGTTGGAAATGTAAATTTTTATTTATTAACATTTTGAAATACAACATAAAAAAGGAAAAACTTGTCTATCTGCGGGTTGATATCCAATCAAGGTCTCTAGCTTCTCATTCACCAGAAATTCCATAAATTCTGATAAAAAGTAAAAAATTTTTTAACTAATTATTTATAAAGGGTTTTTTAAAAAATTATCATTAAAGTTAATAAAAATTTAACTGTTTGATTTATATTAAAAATAAACCAAATAATCAGCGCTCAGAAAATATTTTTAAAATCCGAAAAATTATTATTTTGGCAATTAGATACTTGCAAATTATTTTCTTTCCATGCTTTCATATCTCTAGAATGCTGTATTGCAGTATGTTCCTACATGGGGCCACTCACTCTGCCAACCCGGCTCTAGGAACGTCAGGCGACACCGGTGCTCGGGCTGGCAGGCCCTCTCGCTGGAGTTGCTTTGGTCGGACCCGCGACGGCCGGAACCATCCGCGCCGGGGCCACGGAAGGCCTCTCGCTCATTAAGGACACGGGTTCATCGAGCGCTATCCGTTCGCGCTGAACTAATGTGTGGAGGTCTTTTATGGGATTCACGGAATGCGTCAAGGAAAGGCTTGTTCTGACCCTGAAGTCAGGTCTGCTGTGCGCGGTCGTCATCATACCCGCGGCAACGCTGGCCCAGTCGCCGGAGGCTATCCGTGGCGAAAAGCTTGCCACTGTTACAACCGCCTCGGAAGCAAGCATCACCAACCCTCGCCCGACCGGCGCCTTGCCGGCCAACCAACGCCGGATCGATCAACTCTCCCGCTACATCCAACGCACATATCGCGTTTCCGAACCCAGGGCGCGGCGCATCGTGGTTGAAGCCATCAGCAACGGCCAGCGCCACAACCTGGAACCGGAGCTGATCTTGGCCATCATCGCCATCGAGTCCACCTTCAACGAACGCGCCGTCAGTCGGGTCGGCGCCCGTGGTTTGATGCAAGTGATGCCTCGCTACCACCCGCATAAAGTCCGGGAAATCGGCGGCGCCCAAGCTCTGTTTGATCCAGCCAAGAACATCCATACCGGCTCTCGGATTCTGGCCGCTTACCTCGGCAATCACTCCGGCAATCTCCGCCGTGCTTTGCTCAAGTACAACGGCAGCCTGCACCTGCGTCGTTCCACCTATGCCGACAAGGTCATGCGCGTTTATCGCAACATGCAGCGAGTGACCGTCGAGGGATGAAGCAGTCGTCGCATCGGTCTACCGCGCGATGAGACCTGAGGCGTTCTGATACGGCCACCGAACGCTCTTCCGCCCTCTCCCTCTTGGAGAGGGTTTTGAATTGACTCCCTCCCCAAGCGATCGGGGCGTCTTTGCCTGAAGCCACTCACGGCTTGGATATTCTCCCTTCAGGATCGTTATCATTCATAATAGGTTCAGGATATATATTATGAGTGCTTCGACCCGTGACGCCCAAAGCCATGCCGCCCCCCCGGCCCGACGACCTTATCAACCTGGCGACCCAGCTCCCAAGAGACCGACCACTACCGCCGGTGGAGCGTTGGAATCCCCCTCTCAGCGGTGAGATGAATCTGCGCATCGCCCGCGATGGCGTCTGGTATCATGAAGGCACACCCATCCTGCGCGAGGCGCTGGTGCGGTTGTTCGCCTCCATCTTGCGCCGTGACGCGGACGGTCATTACTATCTGGTGACTCCGGTCGAGAAATGGTGCATCCAGGTCGACGATGCGCCATTTCTGGCGGTACGGCTCGACGCCACCGGCGCCGGTCGCGACCGGATTCTCACCTTCACCACTAACCTGGACGACGTCGTCATCGCTGGCCCCGATCATCCGTTAACCGTCGAATACCGGACGCCGGACGGCGAACCCGCGCCCTATCTGCACGTACGGAGTCGCCTGCGCGCGCTGTTGAGCCGAGCGGTTTTTCTGGAACTGGCCGAACTCGGCGAGGAACGACGGACGGATCAGGGTCGCGAATCCGGAGTCTGGAGTCAGGGCCACTATTTCCGCCTCGGCCCGTTGGATGACGGGGATTGAGCGCGCGAGAATCGCCCGTGCGCCACCCATTGCTGTCCCTACTGCGCGTATTGGTGCTGCTGCCGTCCTACACGTTGGTCCTGCTAGTCCGGCTGCTGAAATGGTCGATCGCTCCGCCGGCCCTGTTGCTGCAACTGCTGCTCGGCGCGCCGCTCGCCCTGCTGCGGGTCCGGCAACCCCTTCAGCCGCGTTTCATCCCGCTCCAGGAGATCGATCTGCCCGACGCCGCCTGGCTCGAACTCACCGACGCTTCCGATATCCTGTCCGCCGAGGGCTTCGTCCATTACGGTGATTTCCGCTGCGATGATCTCATTCAGGGCGGGACGCTCTGGCTGCGACTCATGGGCCAGCCCGACCAGGGCATCGGCGCGGTGGCGGCGCATGTCGAACTCGCCAAGGGCATCCGTCCATCCCGGAGCTTCGTCCAATTCACCACCGAGTTCGACGACGGCCGAATGCTGACCACCACCAATATGGACCTGCCCTACAGCCTGCCCGCGCCCCTGTTTCAGGCCCGTCTACAACTCAAGGATGTCTGGGATCCACGCGCGTTGTTCATCTTGCATCGCGATTTGGTGACGGCCCTGGCCCGACCGATCGACCGGTCCAGACTCGAACGGGCCGCCCACGATCCCAGCGGCCTGCTGGTCGACAGCTACGCCCGGGAAATCCAGGCCCTGATCGCGCAGGGTTGGTTGCGACCGGCGGCAGACGGTCGTTCGCTCCGGCTGAGTCCGTGGGGCGCGCTGCTCGGAGTCTGGCGTCAGGCTTGGCCGTTGACCAGCCTGCATCTCCGCGCCGCCGACCGACGCGCCCGGCGGTTGCTGGCCGAGCACGGCCTCGACGTCGAAGCCTTCACCGGCGGCGCCCCGCATATCCTGGTTGCCCATCACCCTCTGCCGCCGGGGACCGCCATCGCCACCATCCGCGCCGGGTACGAGCAAATCCGACCGTTGGCCCTACAAACCGACCCCCAGGCTGTGTTGGAAGCGGTGGTTGTGGAGTTGGACCTCGACGATGCAGGCGTGCCGCGACCCTGCGAATTTCGCTACACTTTCCGCGCCTGCGAAGATTATCGTTCGCGGCGGATTCGCCGGATTCGCGGCTTCGACATCGTGCTGGATCGGGAAGCCGCCCGGCTGGCGGTAACCGCGATGGACCGGGAATTCGAGCAGGCGGTCGACGACGCCGAATGGGAAGAACTGACCGAGGACACTCCTCTGGCTCCCTTGCGGCTCGGACCGTGGCTGCGCGACCTGGATCAGATCCTGCCATCGGCCTGGGCGGCGCTGGCCGCGCATACCGACGGGCAACGTCCCTGGCCAGACTCGGCTTCCCTGTATCCCGACGAAGACGGCGCGGCGTACTGGCAAATCGTCGCCTGGGGCGAAAACGACCAGCCACTGCACGTCACGTTGGATGCGCGCTCGGGGGTTGAGGTTAAAGGTTAACGGCTGACTACGTTGAAGGAGTCGAACATGTTGGAAGGTTTTTCCGCGTTCGTGGTCGCGGTGGCGATCCTCGCCATCATCCTGGTGTTCCTGGGCGTCAAGTCGGTGTCGCAAGGCATGGAGTACACGGTCGAGCGCTTCGGCCGTTATACCGAAACCCTGACGCCGGGCTTGAACTTCATCGTGCCGATCGTCGACCGTATCGGTCACAAGATCAACATGATGGAGACGGTGTTGGACGTGCCCTCGCAGGAAATCATCACCAAGGACAACGCCATGGTGCGCGTGGATGGCGTGGTGTTTTATCAAGTGCTGGACGCCGCCAAGGCCGCCTACGAGGTCAATAACCTGGAATTCGCCACCCTCAATCTGACCATGACCAACATCCGCACCGTGATGGGCTCGATGGACCTCGACGAACTGCTGTCCAAACGCGACGAGATCAACGCCCGGTTGTTGGGCGTGGTGGATGAGGCGACCACGCCGTGGGGCGTCAAGGTCACCCGCATCGAGATCAAGGACATCGCTCCACCCAAGGATCTGGTGGATTCCATGGCCCGGCAGATGAAGGCGGAACGCGACAAGCGGGCGTCGATCCTGACCGCCGAAGGCGAGCGGCAGGCGGAAATCCTGAAGGCCGAGGGCGAGAAGCAGGCGGCGATTCTGGAAGCGGAAGGGCGCAAGGAAGCCGCCTTTCGCGACGCCGAGGCCCGCGAGCGGTTGGCGCAGGCCGAAGCCCGCGCCACCCTGATGGTGTCGGAGGCGATCAGCAAGGGCAACGTGCAGGCGATCAACTATTTCGTGGCGCAGAAATACGTGGAGGCCATCACCCAGTTGGCGGCGGCGCCGAATCAGAAGGTGCTGCTGATGCCGCTCGATACCTCGGGATTGGTGGGAACCCTGGCCGGAGTCGCCGAACTGACGCAACAGGCGCTGAGTAAGGCCGGGACACGTCCGTGAACGCCTGGCTGTTGGAACCGGTCTACTGGAATTGGTGGCTGCTGGGCGTGGTGCTGATCGCTGTCGAAGCTATAGTCCCCGGTTACTTTTTCCTGTGGATGGGCGTGGCCGCGCTGCTGGTGGGGCTGACGCTGACCGTGGCTCCGGAACTGGCCTGGACCTATCAGACTCTGCTGTTCGCGCTGCTGGCGGTCGGATCGATTGTGGGGTGGCGGTTGCGGCTGCGCCGGCATCCGACCCAGTCCGCCGACCCATTGCTCAACCGGCGCGGCCATCAATACGTCGGCCGGGTGTTCACCCTGGATACGCCAGCGATCAACGGCCACGGCAAGATTCGCGTGGACGACAGCACCTGGAAAGTC
>DAIRDI010000016.1:14318-19762 GCA_036796235.1 Candidatus Competibacteraceae bacterium
TCATGATCCAGGAAAACTGGGACGAGAGCGTGCAGACTGATGTGATTAACCTGCTGGGCAAGTTGATCCCCCGCGGGGTGTGGCTGCACGACCAGCAGGACGGCAACGGTGATTCCCACCTCAAGGCCGGGCTGGTGGGGCCTTCGGAAACCGTGCCCATCATCGACGGACAATTGGGCCTGTCCCGCTGGCAGAACCTGTTCTTCTGTGAATTCGACGGCCCGCGCCGGGATCGGCGGGTCATCTGCACGGTGCTGGCCGACACTACGGCCCACGCACCCTGAATCCTCTCATTCGCTCCCTATCCACCGCGGATGGGAGAGATGATGTAGGGCGGGTTAGGCGCCAGCCGTAACCCGCCATCAAGAGAATCGCGGAGATGGCGGGTTACGCTGCGCTAACCCGCCCTACGCTGTTTCAGAAAAACGCAACAACGGCACGCCATAGACTTTGGATTTTACGAGAGCCGCCATGTCATCAATCGCCTTCATCACCGGCGCCACCTCCGGATTCGGCGCCGCCTGCGCCCGCCGCTTCGCCGCCTACGGCTGGCGGCTCATTCTATGCGGACGGCGCCAGGACCGGCTGGACGCCCTGCGCGCCGAACTGGTCGCGAGCGTACCCGTGCATGCCTTTCCGCTCGACGTGCGCGACGAGACCGCCGTCAACGCCGCCGTCGCCGCCCTGCCCGCCGAGTTCGCCGCCGTGGACCTGCTGATCAACAACGCCGGGCTGGCGCTCGGTTTGGAACCCGCGCACCGCTGCCCCATGGACGACTGGGAGCGGATGATCGACACCAACATCAAGGGGTTGATCTATTGCACCCGGGCCATTCTGCCCGGCATGGTCGAGCGCGACCGCGGCCATGTCATCAACATCGGCTCGGTCGCTGGCACTTATCCTTATCCTGGCGGCAATGTGTACGGCGCCACCAAGGCTTTCGTCAAACAATTCTCGCTCAATTTACGCGCCGACCTGCTCGGCGCCCAGGTCCGAGTCACCAACATCGAGCCGGGATTGTCGGAGAGTGAATTTTCGCTGGTCCGCTTCAAGGGCGACGCGGACCAAGCCGCGCGGGTCTACCAGAACGTCCAGCCCTTGCGCCCGGAAGACATCGCCGACCTCGTCCACTGGGCCGCGACCCGCCCGGCCCATGTCAACATCAACCGGATCGAAGTGATGCCGGTGTGTCAGGCCTCCGCGCCGTTCGCGATCAGTCGCAAGGACTAAAGCCGCCGACGCATCGCCCATCCCTCGGTCACTCCACCCGATCCGACCCCAACATTCAGCCCCACCACCGAACCGCAAACCATGTTCACCGGCATCATCACCGCTATCGGTACGCTCACCACCCTCCAGCCGCGCGGCGGCGATGTCCGGCTGCGCGTCGCCACCGGCAAGCTGGACTTGCGCGACGTGCAACTGGGAGACAGCATCGCCGTCAGCGGCGTCTGCCTGACCGCCGTCGAACTCCCCGGCGATGGGTTCTGGGCCGACGCCTCCCGCGAGACGCTGGAATGCACCATCCTCGGCGCGGCGGCGCCCGGCACGAAAGTCAATCTGGAAAAGGCGCTGACGCCCATGACCCGGCTCGGCGGCCATCTGGTCAGCGGCCATGTCGACGGCATCGGCGTCGTTACGGAATGGCGTCCGGACGGGCGCTCCTGGCGGCTGCGCATCCAGGCTCCGGACGAACTGGCCCGTTACATCGCCGCCAAAGGCTCCATCGGCGTGGACGGCGTCAGCCTGACCGTGAACCGGGTCGATGGCGCGGCTTTCGAACTCAATATCATCCCTCAGACCCTGGCCGAAACCACGCTGGCGGATTTTCACGCAGGCCGGCGGGTCAATCTGGAAGTCGATCTGATCGCCCGATATCTGGAACGGTTGCTGCTGGGCGACCGCGCCGCGCGGCCGGGCGGCGGCGGTCTCACCGAAGACGTGCTGCGCGAGCACGGGTTCTGGAAATAGATCATGGCGCTCAACACCATCGACGAGATCCTCGCCGACCTCCGGCAGGGCCGCATGGCGATCATCATGGACGACGAGGATCGGGAGAACGAAGGCGACCTGCTGATGGCCGCCTCGCTGGTGCGTCCCGAGGATGTCAACTTCATGGCTCGCTACGGACGCGGCCTGGTCTGTCTGACCCTGACCCGCGAACGCTGCCAGCAGTTGCGCCTGCCGCTGATGGTCCAGGACAACGCCACGCCCTACTCCACCAACTTCACCGTCTCCATTGAAGCCGCGCAGGGCGTCACCACCGGCATTTCCGCCTACGACCGCGCCCACACCATCCGCACCGCCGTGCGCCCCGACGCTCGACCCGAGGACCTGGTGCAACCGGGCCATATCTTCCCGCTGATGGCCCAGCCGGGCGGGGTCCTGACCCGCGCCGGGCACACCGAGGCCGGCTGCGACCTGACCCGCCTGGCCGGGCTGGAGCCAGCGGCGGTCATCGTCGAAATTCTCAACGAGGACGGCGGCATGGCGCGGCGTCCGGAACTGGAACTCTTCGCCGAACGGCACGGCCTGAAAATCGGCACCATCGCCGCCCTGATCCGCTACCGGATGCAGAATGAAAAAACCGTCGAGCGGGTCGCCGACGCGCCCATGACCACCGAATTCGGGCCGGTTCGGGTGCTCACCTATCAGGATGTGGTCAGCCGACAGGTGCATTTCGCGCTGGTCAAGGGCGAGATTCATCCCGAACAACCGGTGCTGGTGCGCGTCCATGTCAAGCATCTGCTGAGCGACCTGCTGACCCTGCAACTCCCCGACAGCGGCTGGCCGTTGCGCGATGCGTTGCAACGGGTGGCGGGGGAACCCGCCGGGGTGCTGGTCTTCCTGAATCGACTGGAAGACCCGGCGGCACTCATCCGGCGGATGCGCGGCTATCAATTCGGCTCGACCGAAACCGCGCAGACCGCCGACCCGAGCACCGAATTGCGCACCTACGGCATCGGCGCGCAGATTCTGCTCGACATCGGCGTGCGGAAAATGCGGGTCCTGAGCGCGCCCAAGCGCATCACCGGCCTGTCCGGCTTCAATCTGGAAGTCGTGGAATATGTCTCCTGAACTCCACTCTTCACTCACCGTCACGGAAACCTCCCATGCAGCCGATCAATACGATTGAAGGCGACTTCACGCCGCTCCAGGACGCTCGATTCGCCCTGGTGGCATCCCGCTTCAACAGCTTCATTGTACAGAATCTCATCAACGGCGCGGTGGATGCCCTGCACCGCCACGGCGTTCCCGACACCCAAATCGACCTGGTCTGGACGCCCGGTTCGTTCGAACTGCCGCTGGCCGCGCAACGGCTGGCCGCCAGCGAGCGCTACGACGGCATCGTCGCCCTCGGCGCGGTGATCCGCGGCGGCACCCCGCATTTCGAATACGTCGCCGGCGAATGCGTCAAGGGTCTGGCGAGCGTTTCCCTGGAATACAACCTCCCAGTCGGCTTCGGCGTTCTGACCGTGGACACCATCGACCAGGCGGTGGAACGGGCCGGAACCAAGGCCGGCAACAAGGGCGCCGAAGCGGCGATGTCGGTGCTGGAAATGGTCAGCCTGCTGCGGCGGCTGGAAGGTTGAGCGTGGCCGGCGCCGTTCGCAAAAAAAATCAGCCTGGCAAGCGCGCCTGGGCGCGGCGTTGCGCCGCCCAGGCGCTGTATCAATGGCAGATGACCGGCCAGGACCCGGGGCAGATCGCGGCGCAATTTTTGGCCGACGAGGATTTGCACAAGGCCGACCCGGACTTCTTTCGGGAGCTGGTGCATCAGATTCCCGCGCACGCGGCGGAACTCGATGCCGCGCTGGAGCCGTTCCTGGATCGACCCTTGGCGCAAGTCGATCCCGTGGAACACGCCATTCTCCGAATCGGTAGCTACGAACTGCTGCACCATCCCGAACTTGCTTACCGGATTATCATCAACGAGGCGGTGGAATTGGCCAAGATGTTCGGCGCCGAGCAGGGTCACCGATTTGTCAACGGTATGCTCGATCGCCTGGCTCGCACCGCCCGGCCGGCCGAGTTCACCTGATCCCCCATCCCACGCAAGGACTTGGCTGGAATGACTCTTCACGCTCCCGGCGCTGGAACCTCGGCGTCAACCCGGCTGGTCGCCTACAGCGTGGCGCTGGCGGCGCTGGCGGTCGCGTTGTCGCCGCTCAGCATTCCGATCGGCGTCGCCAAGGTGTCGCCCACCCAGCATTTCATCAACGTTATCGCCGGGGCGCTGGTCGGCCCTTGGTGGGGATTGGGGGTCGCGGTCGTGACCTCGCTGGCGCGCAACGCCCTGGGCTTGGGTACGCCCCTGGCCTTTCCCGGCAGCGTGTTCGGCGTGGTGCTGGCCGGGCTGGCGTTCCGCCATACCCGCAACGTCTATTTCACCGCGCTGGGCGAAGTGATCGGCACCGGCTTGATCGGCGCGACGGTTGGCGCGCTGCTGGTCGCCCCCTACCTCATGGGCCGGGAGATCGCCCTGACCGTGCTGATCCTGCCGTTCCTGCTGTCGTCGTTCGTGGGCGCGGTGCTGGGCATCCTCGGGCTGCGGGTGCTGCGCCAGCTCGGTTACCTGCGCTGATGCCCGGATCGCGATCGACGACGAGCGAGGCGCTGATCGCCATCCAGGGCTTGAGCTATCGCTACCCGGCCAGTGATGCCCTGACCCTGCGCGACCTGGATTTCCGGATTGAAGCCGGCGAGTTCGTGCTGCTGGCCGGGGCCAGCGGCTCCGGAAAATCCACCCTGTGCCGGCTGCTGAACGGGCTGATTCCCCACCTGCACGGCGGCGAGGTCAGCGGCGCCCTGACCGTCGCCGGCGCCGATCCACGCCTGACCCCGCCGCGCCGGATGAGCCGCGCGGTCGGCCTGCTGTTGCAACGTCCCGACGCCCAGTGCCTGGCGACCACGGTAGTTCGCGATCTCGCTTTCGGTCCGGCCGGCCAGGGACTGGATCGACCGACCATCGCCCGGCGGGTGCGCGAGACGGCGGCTTGGCTGGACATCGCCCACCTGCTGGACCGCGCGCCGCATACCCTGTCCTGCGGCGAACAGCAGCGGGTGGCGCTGGCTGGCATCCTGGCCATGGAGCCGCGCTTGCTGGTGTTGGACGAACCGTTCGCCTTTCTCGACGGGGCCGGCGCGCGCCGACTCCGCGAGTTATTGCACCGCCTGCGCGCCGCCGGCGTCACTCTGATCGTCGCCGAGCATCGCTTGCGCGAAGTCGCCGCCGCAGCCAGCCGGATGCTGGTGTTGCATCGAGGCCGACTGGTGGCGGACGGCCCACCGCGCCGGGTACTGGCCGGCCAAGTCGCTGTCTGGGGCCTGGAAGCGCCAGGAACGATGCCTTCTCCCCCACCCTCCCCACCGGCGACTCCGACGGAACTGGTGCTGGAGTGGGATCGGGTGGGGTGCGAGCGCGACGGTCGACCGGTGTTGCG
>DAIRDI010000017.1:0-19199 GCA_036796235.1 Candidatus Competibacteraceae bacterium
GTCTGACCGCTGTTGCGATATTTGGAAGCCAGCGCCCCGGCGACCGCGGCGTCGAGGTCGGCGTCGTCGAACACGATGAACGGCGCGTTGCCGCCCAGTTCCAGCGACAGTCGCTTGAGCGTGCTGGCGCAGCGTTGCATGAGATACTTGCCGGTGCGGGTCGAACCGGTGAAGCTGAGTTTACGCACCAGCGGGTGATCCAGGATTTCATCGCCGATGGTTTGGGCCGGGCCGGTGACCACGTTCAACACACCGGACGGCAAACCGGCCCGTTCCGCCAGCGTCGCCAGCGCCAGCGCTGAGAACGGGGTCTGGGGAGCCGGCTTGACCACCATGGAGCAGCCGGCCGCCAGCGCCGCGCCGGCCTTGCGGGCGATCATGGCCGCCGGGAAATTCCAGGGCGTGATTGCGGCGCAGACTCCAACCGGTTCCTTCAGCACCAGAATGCGCTGCTGGGGCTGGGGGGCGGGAATGGTGTCGCCGTAGACCCGCTTGCCTTCTTCGGCGAACCATTCGATGAAGCTGGCGGCATAAGCGATCTCGCCGCGCGCCTCGGCCAGCGGTTTGCCTTGTTCCAGCGTCATCAGCACCGCCAAGTCTTCCTGGTGCTCCATCAGCAGACCGAACCAGCGCCGCAGGATCGCGGCCCGGTCCCGCGCGGTCAGCGCCCGCCAGCCGGGCAGTGCGGCGTGCGCGGCCTCGATGGCGCGACGGGTTTCGGCGGCGCCCAATTCGGGAACCTGGCCCAGGATTTCGCCCGTGGCCGGATTGGTGACGGTGGTCGCGGCGCCGTGGCCGGCGTCGATCCAGGAACCCGCCACGTAACATTGTTGGCGGAATAGCGTCTTATCGTGTAGTTGCATAAGAGTTCCCCGATAGAGAGAGTTAGTCGAAGAAGGCTCGCGGTCCCGATAGTCGGCAAGCCCGGACCGCCATACAATAGCGCTCCACAATAAATTTCCCCAACCTCATTGGTTTAACCACCCCGACGGAGTCGTCGCCGTGAAATTTCGCCTAATTCTGAGTCTGGTTTTGCTGGCGGGCGCTTGGATAAGCCCGGTGGCGGGTTTTAGCGCGCCCAAGGCGCCCGAGGCCACCGAAGCCACGACCCCCGCGCCCAAGCGGTTCAACTTCGCTGATGTCCACCGCCGCGCCGAAATGCTGGCGAGCCGGCCCTTCCAGGCGAACGACAAGGCCCTCCCCGATTTTCTCCGGAACCTGAGCTACGATCAGTATCGCGATATCCGCTTCCGGGCCGAGCAGAGTCTGTGGCGCGACGCCGGCTTGCCTTTCGAACTCCAGTTCGCGCCGCTCGGCTCCCTGTTTCTCCAGCCCGTGACCGTCAACGTGGTCGATGAGGGCGAGATCAAGCCGGTGGAGTATGCGAACGAGTTGTTCGATTTCGGCAAGAACGAAGTGCCGGCCGATCTACCCCGTGACCTCGGCTTCGCCGGTTTCAAAGTGTTTTATCCTCTGCATACCGACAGCTACTACGACGAAGTCGCGGTCTTTCTGGGGGCGAGCTACTTCCGGGCGGTCGGCCAGAATCAGAACTACGGCATTTCGGTGCGCGGTCTGGCCGTCGATACCGGTCTGCCCAAACCCGAGGAATTCCCTTTCTTCCGCGAGTTCTGGATCGAACGGCCCAACCGGGACGCCACCGAGCTGACCATCTTTGCGCTGATGGACAGCCAGAGTCTCACCGGGGCTTACCGTTTCGTGGTCAAACCCGGAACGAACACCCAAATTGAGGTCAAGGCTAGCCTCTTCATGCGCGGCGCGGTGCAAAAAATCGGCATGGCGCCCCTGACCAGCATGTTCTATCACGGGGCGTTGAACGAACGGTTTTTCGACGATTTTCGCCCGCAGGTCCACGATTCCGACGGTCTGTTGCTGCACAACGGCAGCGGCGAGTGGATCTGGCGCCCGTTGAGCAATCCGACCCGATTGCGCATCAGCGCGTTCCAGGACAACAATCCGCGCGGGTTTGGTCTGGTTCAACGCGACCGGAATTTCTTTAATTACCAGGACCTGGAGGCGAATTATCACAGCCGGCCCAGCGTCTGGGTAGAGCCGCTGGGCGACTGGGATCAGGGGGCGGTGCATCTGATCGAAATCCCCACCACCGCCGAGCGCTACGACAACATCGCCGTATTCTGGACGCCGAGCCAAGCGGTCGAACCGGGCCGGCAGTTGGAATTCAACTACCGGCTGCATTTTTTCCTGGATCTACCGAGTTTGTCGCCGGCCGGGCGGGTTCTGTCCAGCCGGGTCGGCGCGGGCGGCGCGGGTGATCTGGATTCTTCACGGCGGCGATTCGTGATCGATTTTGGCGGCGAAGCTTTGGCGACGCTGGCGGATGACGCCCCGGTGCAAGGCGTGATTAAAGCGTCCACCGGCCAGATTGAGAATGTGGTCGTCCAGAAGAATCGTCATGCCAATGGTTGGCGTTTGTCCTTTGAGTTTTTACCGGATGCGAACAACCTGTCGGAACTGCGCGGCTTCCTAAAGCTCGATAACAAATTCCTTACCGAAACATGGAGTTACCAATGGACCGCCCCGTAGTCGGCGCGGTCGTCGCTCCGTGGCTGCCCGCGCCGCCGCCATCGAGCGAATTCGTGCTGGCCCGACTCGATGCCTACTGGCGGGCGCTGGGCGTGACCGATCCTCAGCAGATCGCGGCCCTGAGCGAACAGACCTTGCGGCGCATGCCCGAGGGGCTGGAGATCCCGGGGGCGGACCCGATGACGCAGGCGCTGATTGCCGCCCGGAACCTGCTGGATGACTGGTTGGCGCGGACCCTCGATCTGCCTCAACAAACCCAGGCGCTGGCGGAAGCCCGTGCGGCGTTGCTGAGCGGAGCGGCCCCCGACTGGCCGACAGCCCTGTTCGCCCCACCGGGCGAGGCGGACGAGGTGCGGGACGCCTTGCGCGCAGCCATCGCCGAACCGACTCCATCGCCCGCGCCAGGCGCCATGCCGGCGCAGCGTATCGAACTGTTTTCGCTGTTCGGATTGTTGCGCCGGTGGTGGCGCCCGGAGGTTCGGGCTTGATTTGGCACTTTGATTATGGGTCCCTTTATTTATGAATCCCTTCATCACCCGTCGCTCCTTTATGACCAGCGCATTGCTCGCGCCGTGGCTTCCCTTGCTCGGGCGGAACGCACGGGCCGAGATGAATCCGCCGGCAGCGCTCGAACTGGGACCGGCGCAGCCGTTCAGTTTCGACTGGCTGCGCGAACAGGCCCAACAACTGGCTGCTCGACCCTACCAGGCTCCCCTGATTCGCCATGCCGAGATCGTGGAGGAAATCGGTTACGACGCCCATCACGAAATCCAATTCCGCGCGGAAGCCGCGCTGTGGCGGCAGGGGGATGGCCCGTATCCGGTGCGATTTTTCCACTTGGGAAGGCAGTTCACCACGCCGGTCAAAATCCACGCCGTGCATGAGGGTACGGCCCGTGAAGTGCGCTATTCATCCCGACTGTTCGATTTCGGCAAGGCGGATTTTGCCGCGACCCTGCCGGACGATATCGGCTTTGCCGGCTTCCGGGTCATGAATTCCAGAGTGGGGGAACGGGACTGGCTGGCTTTCCTGGGTGCCTCTTATTTTCGCAGCGCCGGGGAATTGAATCAGTATGGCATCTCGGCCCGTGGCATCGCCATTGATACCGCGTTGCCAACGGGAGAGGAATTTCCGAGCTTTACCCACTTCTGGCTGGAGCCGGCGGTCGATCCCCAGGCCGTCGTGATCCATGCCTTGCTGGAGGGACCCAGCATTACCGGCGCCTATCGGATCGAGGCGCTCCGGGGGGAGGGCGTGGTGATGGAGGTCGAGGCCGTATTGTTCTTTCGTTCGACGATTCAGCGGCTGGGGGTGGCGCCGCTGACCAGCATGTTCTGGTTTTCCGAGACCAACCACCAGCCCAGTTGGGATTGGCGTCCGGAAGTTCATGACAGCGACGGGCTGGCCCTGTGGACCGGGGCCGGCGAACGGATCTGGCGACCGCTCAACAATCCGCCCTTCCTGCGGACCAGTTCCTTTGTGGATAACAACCCCAGGGGATTCGGTCTTTCCCAGCGGGATCGCAATTTCGAAAACTATCAGGATGACAACGTATTCTACGAACGGCGGCCTACGCTCTGGGTCGAGCCGCTGGAATCGTGGGGCGAGGGAGTGGTACAACTCGTTGAAATTCCAACCAACTACGAAATCAACGATAATATCGTCGCCTACTGGGCGCCACAGGCGCCCGCGCAAGCCGGCGCCTCCCGAACCTTCAGATACCGCCTGCATTGGATGGCCGACGAACCCTATTGGCCCGACCTCGGTCGGGTCATCGCCACCCGGATGGGCTGGCTCGATACCCCCAACGCACCGCCGCAACCGGCGCATAAAGCCTGGTTTGTCATCGATTTTTCCGGAGGGCCGTTGGACCAACTCGACAAGCAGGCGCCCGTTCGGATCGTCGCCAGCGCCACGCGCGGTGTGCTGCGTAATTCTGTCTCGTCCCAGATTGTTGGCGCCCGCCGCTGGCGGGTTAAGTTCGATGTCGAACTGGAAGACGCCGAACCCGTGGAATTGCGCGCCTACTTGCGTTTGGGTGACCGGGCGCTAACGGAAACCTGGCTGCATCAGTTCATCCCCCGTCCTGGATAAACCAGAACTTATCACTTCCATCGCCTGCTCTGGGGCAATTTCAGAGCCTATACGAAAACTAACCCATTGATTGTAGGAGCGAGCTTGCTCGCGACAGGAGGGTCAGCCATCGCGGCCAGGGTCGCTCCTGCATATAACATATTGATTTATGGATATGTATTTTTCGTACAGGCTCTCAATCGTTTGCCATCCTCGTCGATCAATTTCTGAGGGTATCTCGACCATGAAACCCAGCATCACGCGACGCACTTTTCTGACTGGCGCGTTGCTCGCTCCCTTGCTCCGCTGCTTCGATTCCGTCGCTCGAGCCGAAGCCTCGAACCCGGGGCTCGCTCTGGGAACCGCCCGCTCGTTCAGCTTCGATGGGCTGCGCGAGGAGGCCCGGCAATTGGCGGCGCGCCCTTACCGGGCGCCGCTCATCCGTCATCCGGAAGTGCTGGAAAGAATTGATTACGATGCCCACCAGCAAATCCGCTACCGACCGGAGAATGCCCTCTGGGCGCAGGGAGATGGGCCCTTTCCGGTGCAATTTTTTCACTTGGGCAAGCTGTTCCAGGCGCCGGTGAGGCTGCATCTGGTGCGGGATGGCATGGCGCGGGAGATTCTGTATTCGCCCCGCTTGTTCGCGTTCGGTGACGCGGGTTTCGCGGCGGTCTTGCCGGATGACAGCGGTTTCGCCGGCTTTCGAGTCATGCACTCGAGCGCGCAGCAGCGTGATTGGCTGGCTTTTCTAGGGGCGGCTTATTTTCGGAGTTCCGGGGAGCTGGATCAGTATGGGCTATCCGCCCGGGGTATTGCCATCGACACCGGCTTGCCAACCCCCGAAGAGTTTCCCGCGTTCATCAGCTTCTGGCTGGAACCGGCGCCCGACCCCAAAGCCCTGCTGATCCATGCCTTGCTGGACGGTCCCAGTATCAGCGGCGCCTATCGCTTTCTGGTGTCCCATCAGGAACGGGTGGTGATGGAGGTCGAGGCCGTGCTGTTCGCCCGGACGGCGATCACCCGGCTGGGCATAGCGCCAATGACCAGCATGTTCTGGTATTCGGAGACGAACCACATGCAATCGCGCGACTGGCGACCGGAAATCCATGACAGCGACGGGCTGGCCCTGTGGACCGGGGCTGGCGAACGCATTTGGCGACCGCTCAACAATCCTCTCTCCGTGCAGACCAGTTCCTTCTTCGATAAAAATCCCAAGGGGTTTGGTCTCTTCCAACGCGACCGCAGCTTTCAAAACTATCAGGATGATGGGGTTTTTTATGAAAAACGGCCCAACTTGTGGGTCGAACCCCTCGAACCCTGGGGTGAAGGAACGGTGCAACTGGTCGAAATCCCCACCGATAATGAGATCACCGATAACATCGTCGCCTATTGGGTACCGCAAGCGCCGGCGCCCGCGGGATCAACCTGGAATTTTAAATACCGTCTGTTCTGGACCGCCGATGAACCCTATCCGGCCCCTCTCGGTCGGGTTATCGCCACGCGCCTCGGCCGAGGCGGCATAGCGGGGACGGCGTCGGCCCCGCCCCGTAAGACCAAGATCGTCATCGATTTTGCCGGTGGACCACTGGAAGATCTCGTTAAAGCCGCGCCCGTCCAACTGGTGCTGAACGCCGGCGGCGGCAAGATCGAGAATGATTATGTCCTCCAGGTGGTGGGCACCAAACACTGGCGGGCGTTTTTCGATATCGAGGCGGAGAACATGAATCCAGTGGATCTCCGGGTTTACTTGCGTCTCGGGGATCAGGCTCTGACCGAGACTTGGCTGTATCAGTATATTCCCGACTATCGGACCTTGCTGGGGTGAAGGGCAGGGCCATCGATCCGCCGCAACAATCTCAGATGCGGCATCAGCACGCGGGCTTGGTTCGGATCGAGGTGACAGAGACTAAGCCTTTACCCCCAGAATGACGCTGGAAGACTTGAACACCGCGAGCGCCTCGTCGCCTTCCTTGAGTTCGAGTCGGTCGATGCTTTCGTTGGTGATGATGGCGGTAACGGTCTGACCGCCCGCCAGTTGCAGGATTACTTCGGCGTTGACCGCGCCTTTCCGGCAGCCCGCGACCTTGCCACGCAACTGGTTGCGGGCGCTGAGCTTCAGCGGTGAAGTTTCGGGCATGACGATCACCGAGGATGCCTTGACCAAGGCGTAAACTTCGGCCCCTTCCTGAATATTCAGATCGTCCAGACTGTTGCGGGTCACCAGGGCGGTAATCTGATCGCCGCCGCCGATGTCCACGCTGACCTCGGCGTTAATGGGAGCCATGTGCAGGACGGTGGCCCGACCCAGGAACTGATTTCTGGCGCTGGTTTGCATGAATCAACCTCTCGGTTAAGGAGCGAAAGTAGCAAGGGCGACCGGTCGGTCGCCCTTGCGGGGTGAATCAAAGCGCCAGACCGGTGCGGATCATCGACGGACGGGCCGTTCGACCGTTCACGCCGCCAGCGGCAGCGGTGAGTGGGTGAAGCACGCCTTGGGACAGACGCGCGAGCACGCCTCGCAGCCGATGCAGTCCATGGGATTCGACAGCGTCATGAAAGCGTTATCGCCGTCGTCGTCGTCCTCGTCGTCGTCATCATCATCGTCCAAGTCTACATTATCGAGCCCCCGTTGCACGATGGTCAGCACATCGCGCGGACAGACCTTGAAACAGCGTCCGCAGCCGATGCACTTTCCTTCATCCAACGCCGTGACGAACTGGGCTATCCAGGGGGTGCCGCCGCGGGTGAGACCAGTAATGACGGAAGATTCCGCGCCCATTGTGTTACCTCGCTAACTGTTGCGATTGATGTTGACCCCAGCGAACCCGGTGGACTCCCCGAGGTGAGTTGAAATCGTGCATGCCGCTTACCCCCTCACCCCAACCCTCACTGCCATGAATGGGGGAGAAGGAATCGAGATTTGGGTTCAGCGCTATTCCTGCCAGCCTTCCGCTTCCATCGCCGCAAACCGGTCGCCCCGCTCGGGTCCGCGCTGGCGGGCCAGGACGCGACTGAGCCAGGGAGGCGCGCCCTCGCCGCGCAGCGAAGCCTGCAATTGCGCCAGCAGGGGCGGGATAGCCGCGCCGGAATCCACTCGAATCGGCTGCACCCCAATGGCCAGCAACTGCTGGATCGCCGAGCCGCCGACCGCCTCGCAATACACCACCGCGCACCCCTCCAACACCGCCAGCTTGGCGGCCAGTTTGTCCTCGTGGCCGTCGCGTTCGAGGTCGCCGAACTGGGCGAATTCGACCACGGTCGCGCCATCCGGGGTGACGGCGTAGGTGAGCAGGGCGGTGGCGGCGCCGAAATGCTGGTCGATCCGGTGCCGGTCGCTGGTGGCGAAAGCAGCTTTCAGGACGGGAGTCGTCATGCGCCGCTCCTTAATGCCGCCAATCAGAATGCGCAGATGCCGGCGTAGCGCCATGACGGGTCTCCTGTGGTGAGTCGGCCTTGCGGGAGTAGAAAGACGGGTAGGGAGCGACCGCGTGATCGGCCTGCGCCAGCAGCGCGTTCGCCAGGTCGAACAACGCCTGGCGCGCGCCCCGGTAGCCGATCCAGGTCCGCTGGTAGCCGCCGAATTGATCGTAGAGCGGGAGTCCGGCGCGCAGCAGCGGCAGCTCCAGGCGCTGGGCGACTTCGACCGCATGCGAGTTGCCGATCAGCAGTTCGGCGTTGCGTTCCCCCGCCAAGGTTTCCAGGTCCTCCAGATCGCCGATGTGGATCTGCGGGACGGGGATCCGCGCCAGATTCGACGCCGACGTGGGCGTAACCGCCGCGACGACGTCGGCCCCCAGCTCCGCCAGCAATTGACTGAAACCGTGCAGCAGATCGGCTTCGGCGGCGATGGCAACGCGCGCCTGGCCGAGCAGGAAATGGGTATCGAGCATGGTGTCCAGCAATTGCGCGCGTTGCCGGGCCAGCGGCGCCGGCACTGGCTGGCCGGCGATTCCGGCCAGGGTCATGACCAGGTGATCGTTTGCCGCCAACCCGAAGAGATGTGGGAGCGTGTGCGTCGGCACGCCGGTGCGTTCGTGCAGCAGCACGGCGGCGGCGTGCAGCGAGTCGCCGATCACCAGAGTCGCGGCGGCGTCGCCCAGGGTGGCGAAGGCTGACAGCGGCGTGCCGCCGGTGGTGAGCGGGGAGAAATCCTCGGCGGACAGATGGCCGTCCAGGGACTCCGACAGGTCGGGAATCAGCAGCGGATGCAGGCCGAACCGCTCGATGGTTTCGCGCAGCGCTTCCAGGTCGCCCGGCGTGAGCGCGGAGCCGCACAGGACGTTGATCTGGCGGGGACGGCGTCCGGGATGGGTGCCGGCCACGGCGGCGGCGGGGACCCATTCCTCGATCATGGTCTTGACCGCCGCGGCGAAACCGCTTTCCAGTCCGCCGGTGAAGTCCGGCGTGTTGATCGGCAGGATCCCGACCGCCCGAAATTCCGGGTAACGATCGCGGAACAGTTTGAGACCGCGCACGATGTCGGTCCCCTGCGTCTCGGTCAAGCCGGTGGTCAACAGGCCGACCGCCGCCGGCCGGTGTTTCTCGCACACGGTGCAGAGTCCGGCCATGAGATTGTCGTCGGCGCCCATGATGCTGCTGATGGAATCCAGCGCCGTGGTTTGCAGCGGAATCGGCTCGCGGAAATGGCGCACCAGCAGCACCTTGGCGAAGGCGGTGCAACCCTGCGCGCCATGCATGAGCGGCAGGGCGCGATTCAGGCCGAGCACCGCGAGACTGGCGCCCAGCGGCTGGCTGGTTTTCAGGGGACTGACCACCAGCGGCTTGTTGCGTTTGATAATTTCAGCCATGCGCGGTCTCCGATTCCTTGCTGCCCCCTCCCGGGGAAAAGGGCGGGTTGAGGGGGGTAGTCCCTACATTCCCGCCCGCGGGCGCGGGGAGCGAACTCCACGGCGCGGGACCGCGCACCGCTTCCCAGATCGGGTTTTCCAGCGAGCGGGTCAATTCCCGGGCCAGCGTGATCATGCCGCGATACCCGGCGTAACCGTGCTCGCGTTCCTGATTGATGTCCAGGAACGGCAGTCGCGCCTTGAGGGCGGTGTACAGGTTGCGGCCACCGGCGACCAGAATGTCGGCCTGGTAGCGATGGACCAGGTCGAGCAGGCTGCGTGGGTTGCCATCCTCGATCAAGTGACCTTCCTCCCCCATCAGTTCCTTGATGCGGGCCTTGTCCTCCTCGGTGGATTTCTTGGTCCCGGTGGCGACCACGGTGACGCCGAGTTCCTGCAAGGCCGAGACGATGGACCAGGACTTGACTCCGCCGGTGTACAGCAGGGCGCGCTTGCCTTGGAGCCGTTCCCGCCACGGCGCGAGCGCGGCGGCGTTGGCGGCTTCCTCGCGGGCGATCAGCGCCTCGGTGCGGGCGCTCAGCGCCGGGTCGGCGAGCAGGGCGGCGAACTGGCGCAGGCTGGTGGAGACTTCGCTCGCGCCGTAGAAGCTGCCCTCGAACCAGGGTGCGCCGAATTGTTCCCGCAGTTTGCGGGCGACGTTGAGCATGGCGCGGGAGCAGACCACCATGTTGACCTCGGCGCGGTGCATGGTCTGGATTTCCTGGAAGCGCGCGTCGCCGGACAGAGAGCACAGCACCCGTAGTCCCAGTTCGTCGAACAGCGGCAGGGTGTTCCACAATTCGCCAGCGATGTTGTATTCGCCGATCAGGTTGATGTCGTGGACCTGGAGGTCGGGGCGGGCGGGGTCCACCGGCGGCGGTTCCGGTTCGCGACCGCCGACGACGTACTTGATCATGGCTTCGCCGGCGATGCGGTTGCCGAGATTCTTGCTGCCGTAGAAACCGGCGGAGTCGATGGGAATCACCGGCACGCCCCAGCGCGTCGCCGCCGCCTTGCACACGGCTTCCAGATCGTCGCCGATCAGCGCGGTGACGCAGGTGCTGTAGACGAACACCGCCGCCGGGGAGTAGCTGTCGATGGCCTGCTTGATGCCGTGGAACAGGCGTTTCTCGCCCCGGCCCATGATCACGTCCTGCTCGCTGAGGTCGGTGGTCATGCCCCGCTTGAAGATCGTGGGGCCGCTGGAGCGCGCGCCGCGGGTGTCCCAGGAGTTGCCGGCGCAACCGATGGGGCCATGCACGATATGGGCGACGTCGGCGATGGGCAACAGGGCGATCTGCGCGCCGTCGAAGGCGCAACCGCCGGCCGTGGCGCCGGGCGTGGGGCGAGCGCAACCGGATTTGGCCTGCTGGTTGTGCTCGCAGGCCGGTTCGTCACGCAGTACGGCGAGATCGCTGGCTTTCATGTTCGAGGAAAGGCTCAAGGTTAAAGATGAAAGGCTGGGTGGTTCATGACGTTGCGGAGCGGATGACGACGTGGATGCATTCATTCATCCGCCCGGTTCGTTCAACTCGCCACCGTCGTGCCCAGCAGCTCGGGCTTGACCATCTCCAGCCATTCTTCCAGCCGTTCGTCGGTCAGGTCGGCTTGATTGTCCTGGTCGAGCACCAGTCCCACGAACTCGCTGTCGCGCAGCGCCTTGGATTTCTCGAACTCGTAGCCTTCGGCCGGCCAACCACCGATCAAGTTGGCGCCCAGTTTCTTGAGCTTCTTGTAGGTGATGCCGAGCGCATCCACGAATTCGGTCGGATAGCCGACCTGATCGCCCAGACCGAACAACGCGACGGTTTTCCCGCTCAGGTGGCTGGCGTCCAGTTGGCCGAGAAATTCCGCCAGTGGATCGGGCAATTCGCCGTCGCCCAAGGTCGGGGTGCCGATGATCAGGGCCTCGTGGTCCGCCAGCGCCTCCGGGGTGACCTTGGCGATGTCGAACAACTCGATTTCGTCTTCGGCAAACTGCTTTCTGATCTTCTTGGCGATCTTGCGGGTGTTGCCGGTATCGGTGGCGTAGAACAAACCAATCTTGGCCATGAGGGTTACCTCGTTGCTGGGTGAGGAGAGAAAGGGCGGATACTTAAGAATCGGCGGTTTCTTCTTCCGTGATCGCCAGCACCACGCCGCACGCGGCCTGGAGGTCCAGAGTCAGGTTCAGACAGTGTTGCCGTCCGCTGACCAGATATAGATTGATGCCCGCGCCGCGCAGCACCGGCTCGATGTTGTTGATGTCGTCGTCCATGCACTGCGTGAAGTACAGTCCAGGATAAACCTGGCGCAGATGCGTCAGGGCGGCGTAATCGACGCCCCGCGTTTCGGCCAGGCGGGCGATGTCGGTGAGTTGGCGCGGGGTGATCATGAGGCGACCTCACTGGGTTGTGGCGGGCGTTCGCCCGTGGCGCGGCCGAGCCGCTTGGCCAGCCACGGCGGCGGCTTGCCGGCCAGCATCGTTTGCAGGTCGCCCAACAGGAGCGCGACGTCCTCCGGCTGGGAACGCTTGAAGGGATGGATGCCGCTGTTCACCACCCGCGCGGCGGCGGGACCACCGATGGACAGCACGCAGAGCAGGTCGCAGTCGTCGATCAACTTCACTCGTTCCGCGCTGTGATCGATGCTGAGCCGGGTCGTGGCCGGCGCCGGTCGCACATCGATGAGGCGGGCCTCCGTAGCCGAAACCTGATAGATCAGGAAGCGGGCGCAGGAGCCGAAATGACCGTCCAGGCGCTCGCCGTTGTTGGACGCGCAGGCGATCTGGATGGAGTTCGGCAACTGACCTTCGGCATAGGGCTGGGGGGTTGGGACGGCGGGCTGCGCGGCGGTATCGTCTTCCCCATGCAGGCATTGCAGCGCCCGCCGCAGCGCCGCCATGTCGTCGATTTCGCTCAGCGCGCCGTTGGCGCCGGTCTTGAGGTCCTTGACCTTCAGCGTTTCGAGCTTGGTCTCGGTCAGCGGCTGGCCCAACACCGCAATCAGCACCCGGACCATTTCGGCCGGGGTGGTGTCGGGCAAGGCGCGCGCCGCCAGACCGATGCGCAGCGCCACGCAGTCGGGAAGAG
Source organism: Candidatus Competibacteraceae bacterium (assembly GCA_036796235.1). Lineage (GTDB taxonomy): Bacteria > Pseudomonadota > Gammaproteobacteria > Competibacterales > Competibacteraceae > REEE01. The sequence continues at coordinate 12,560 of DAIRDI010000017.1, forward strand.
CGTTGTCGGCGGTCATAGCCGCTTCACCCGCACGGTCATGGGCAGCTTGGGGGTCTGCGCGAAAGGTTCCAGATAAAAGCGCGAACCGTCGGCCAACTCGATTTCGCCACCCCAGGCTTCAGGGCCGGAGTGCTCCAGCGCGACCACGGCTTCCTCTTGATCCTTTTTGGTGATATAGAACACCAAGTCACCGGCGGCGTTATTCCGCAACATGACGGATGGCATGGAAAATCCCTCCTGTTGAACTCCCTCCCCTTTGTGGGGGAAGGGCCGGGTTTGGGGGTACGAACCGCTACCGCACCAGATCGAAGGCGTAATCGGTTTCACCCATGATCATGGTGTCTTGATCCATGCGTTCCATGACCGCGTTGACCAGGGTCTTGAGGATATACATCATACCTTCGTAACCCAGAGTCGTATCGCGATGCAGGTGATGGCGGTCGAACAGCGGGAAGCCGATCCGCACCAAGGGCACCTCATGCTCCTTACCCTTGTGCAGGGTATCGCGCTGAATGAACTTGCCGTAGGAATTGCCGATCAGGAAATCCGGTTTTTTGCTGAAGACCAGCGACCGCAAATGCCACAAGTCTTTGCCCGTGTACACCTCGGCTTCCTGGCCGTAGGGCGAACTCTTGAGCATTTTGGTGATGTCCTTCAGCCATTTCTTGCTGCCGTTCTGACAGAGGACGTGCAGCGGCTCGGCGCCCAGTTCCATCAGGACTTGGCACATACCGGTCACAGAGTCGGGATCGCCGAATACGGAGTACTTCTTGCCGTGCAGCCATTGATGGGAGTCGGCCATCATGTCGATCAACCGGCCGCGTTCCTTCTCCAGGGAGGCTGGAATCGGTTTGCCAGTCAATTCGGAGACTTTCATCAGAAACGCGTCGGTCCAGGCCAAGCCCATCGGAATTTCGAGGGGTGACGCCGGCTGATTCCAGGTTTCCTGGACGAACTTCTTGGTCTTGATCAGATGCCAGGGTTGCAGCAAGAGCGTGTCAATCGCGTTGGGCGCGTCCTTGATTTCATCTTGGGTAGTGCCGCCGGCGTACATGCGGAATTCCCCGTCCGCCGGGGTGTCCAGCACCTCCTCGGGATCGCTGAGGAAAGTGTATTCGACGTCCATTTCCTTGAGCATCCGCTTGATGACCCGCAGGTTGCCCAGATAACCGTCGAAGCCCAGCACCAGATTGAGTTTGCCGTTGCTGCCCGGCGTCTTGCCCTCCATGTGGTTGAGGGTGAAGTAGCGCAGGATGCCTTCCAGCATGTTGTCCCAGCCGGTGGTGTGGCTGCCGACGAAACTGGGCGTATTGGCGAAGGGAGTGGGGAAGTCCACCGGCACCCGTCCTTCCTTCTTGGCGTTGTTGACAAAGGAATTGAGGTCATCGCCAATGACTTCCGCCATACAGGTCGTGGAAATGGCCATCATTTCCGGCTCATACATCTTCTTGGCGTTTTCCAGACCCTCGAAGATGTTTTTCTGGCCGCCGAACACCGCCGCGTCCTCGGTCATGGAATCGGAAACAGTGGCGATCGGTTCGCGGAAGTGGCGGTTGAAATAGGTGCGGAAATAGGCCACGCAGCCCTGCGAGCCATGCACGTAAGGCAGGGTTTTGTAGAAGCCGAGCGCGCACAGGACCGCGCCGACCGGCTGGCAAACCTTGTTCGGATTGACGCCCAACATTTGGCGCTTGAAGTTGAGTTCCTTGTATTCCTCGGTCGTGGTCCACTGGAACACTTGCTCGATTTTTTCCGGCGAATGCGCTTCTTCAAAAACCCGCTTGCGGGCGAAGGTATCCTGGTATTCCGGCTTGTTAAACAGGGGAAAACCCTGTTCGATAGCGTTGACATCTTGGCTCATATCGAATTCCTCAATTCACTCTCTGCCCCCATTATTGGGAGAGGAGTTGGGGGGTTAACTCACCCTAACCCTCTGCCCCTTGAAGCGGGGGAGAGGGAATTGAATGATGGTGCTATGCGGCTTCGGCAAGATCCGCACCGACCGCTTTCTGCTTCCAGGGTGGCGTCATCTTTTTCCAGCAGGGATTGTTGATCGCCATATCCATATCCCGGGCGAAGATGGCGAAACCATCGTAACCATGATAGGGGCCGGAGTAATCCCAGGAATGCAGTTGCCGGAAGGGAATGCCCATCTTGTGGAAGACGAATTTTTCCTTGATCCCGGAGCCGATCAAATCGGGTTTTAGCCGTTCGGCAAAGGCTTCCAGTTCGAAGCTGGTGGCGTCGTCGTAAATCAGCGCGCCGTCCTGCAATTCCTTGAAGGTCCGGTCGTAGTCGTCGTTGTGGGCGAACTCATAACCCGTGCCAATGATTTCCATGCCCAAGTCTTCATAGGCGCCAATCACGTGGCGAGGCCGCAGGCCGCCGACGAACAGCATGACCCGTTTGCCTTCCAACCGAGGCCGGAATTTGGCGATGATCGCATCCATTTCGGCCTGATTTTCCGCAATGACCCGCTCGACGTTGGCTTGAATCGTTTCGTCGAAGCGGGCGGCGATCGCGCGCAGGCTTTTGGCGATCTGGGTTGGGCCGAAGAAGTTGTATTCCAGCCAGGGAATGCCGTACTTCTCTTCCATGTGCCGGCTGATGTAGTTCATCGAGCGGTAGCAGTGCAGCAGATTCAACTTGGGCTTGAGGCTGGGAATCAGTTCCAATTCGGACAAGGTGCCGTCGCCGGACCACTGGCCGATGACCCGCAGGCCGATCGATTCCATCAGAACGCGCGATGCCCAGGCGTCGCCGCCGACGTTGTAGTCGCCGGTCAGCACCACATCGTAGGGCGTGCTTTCAATGGTCGGCTCCTGACCGTCCCGGTTGGACAGTACCCAGTCGCGCAGGGTGTCGTTGGCGACGTGGTGACCGAGGGATTGGGAGACGCCCCGGAACCCTTCGCAGCGGGCCGGCACGATGGTCTTGCCGATCTCCTTGGCCTTTTGCTTGGCGACGGCTTCAATATCGTCGCCGATCAGCCCGACCGGGCACTCGGATTGGATCGAGATACCCTTCACCAAGGGGAACAGCGTGTTGATCTCATCAATGATGGTCGCCAGTTTCTTGTCGCCGCCGAACACCACATCTTTTTCCTGAAAATCGGAGGTGAAGTTCATCTCGGCGAACACGTTGATGCCGCTGTAGCCGGTGACATAGTTACGGCGTCCGCCTCGGGACAGTTGACCGCAGCCGACCGGACCGTGGGAGATGTTCACCATGTCCTTGATCGGTCCCCACACCACGCCCTTGGAGCCGGCGTAGGCGCAGCCGCGGGCGGTCATGACCCCGGGCAGGGCCTTTTTGTTAGTGACCAGACATTTGTTGGATTTCTCCAGGGTCGGGTCGTTGGCCATCAAGTGCTTGGCGCGTTGCTTGCCAGTCGCATCCGGATAGACTTCCAGCACTTCCTGGATCAGTTGTTCAGTTTCTTGGCGGTTCATGGTCATGACGCGATCTCCAATTCGATTCAGGCGGCGGCCAATGCGGCTTCGGCTTCGGCGGTCTTGCCGACGATGGTTTCGTCTTCCTCGTCGAGAATGCCGAATTCCATCAACAGCTCCTCCAGTTCGTCCATGGTCAGCGGCTTGGGAATGACCATGTGCTTGTTTTCCACAATCTTGCGCGCCAATTCACGATATTCATCAGCCTGTTTGGCGGTGGGGTCGTACTCGATGACCGTCATCCGGCGAATCTCCGCCCGCTGCACCACATTGTCGCGCGGCACGAAATGGATCATTTGGGTACCCATTTTCTCGGCCAGTGCTTGAATCAATTCCGCTTCTTTGTCCGTCTTGCGCGAGTTGCAAATCAGCCCGGCCAACCGCACCTTGCCGGACGTGGCGTACTTGCAGATGCCCTTGGCGATGTTGTTGGCGGCGTACATGGCCATCATTTCGCCGGATACCACGATGTAGATTTCCTGGGCCTTGTTTTCGCGAATCGGCATGGCGAAGCCGCCGCAGACCACATCGCCCAGCACGTCGTAAAAAACGAAGTCGAGTTCTTCGTCGTAGGCGCCTTCTTCCTCCAGGAAGTTGATGGCGGTGATGACGCCGCGCCCGGCGCAGCCGACGCCCGGTTCCGGGCCGCCGGATTCGACACAGCGGACGCCGCCGTAACCCACTTTCAGGACGTCATCCAGTTCCAGGTCCTCGACGGTGCCGGCGTCGGCGGCCATTTGCATGATGGTGTTCTGGGCCTTGGCGTGCAGGATCAGGCGGGTGGAGTCGGCCTTGGGGTCGCAACCCACGATCATGACTTTCTTACCTTCGGCGGCGAGGCCAGCAACCAGGTTTTGGGTGGTGGTGGACTTGCCGATTCCACCTTTCCCGTAGATTGCGCATTGACGTATCATGGAGTGTCTCTCCTGTTGGTAAATGAAAAAATCTTTGCTTTCGGCAAAGCTTGTTTCAAGCGCCGTGCCAAGACGGGCGATTTAACAACTCCCTGCTTTTAAGCAGATTTTTTCCAGGCCATTACCCAAGGTGGCGGGTCGCATAGATGACAAACTCAGCCGCTTGTCGGGTTGATAACAAGACGGATTCGGTCCTGATTGAGAGCTCGGGACTGCGCCTGCCCAAGGGTTCCTACCTGCCGATCAACCGCTGCAACCTGCCGGCGGTGATCCTGGGGGGGCTGACTTTTCAACGTCATCCAGCGCCGCTGTTGCTCGATGGGGTGGCGGAATTGCACCGGCGGTTGTTTCGGGCGCTGGAGCCGATCGCGGAGCCGGCCGAGCGGGCGCAACGGTTCATGGATTACATGACGGTGTACTTTCGGCTGGAGGCGTTGGAGGAGGTGGGTTTGACGCCGATCTGTACGGCGGAAGCGCGACGAGGTCGGCCGAAGTTGCGCGGGCGGGCGGATTATCTGCGGATGGTGCGGGGTTGGGCCTTCGATCCCAACAGCCGGGAAGGCGCGGTATTAAAAGGTTGGGTGGAATCGCGGTTCGGCCTGCTCACCCGCTATCACGGGAGCCTGCTCGATGACCGGGACGCGCAGGATGCTTATCTGCATTTTCTGGAGGCGCGCAGCCACGGGCTGTACAACACCAACGCGTTGGAAGCGCAACTGGACCTGCTATATGCCTATGGCCAGTACGAGCAAAGCCACCAGCACCCGGAGGCGACGCACCTGAGCCTGTATCGGGGGTTTAACCGGTTCAGCGACGACCAGGTGCTGGCCAAGCTCGACCGCCGCCGTCGGATTGTGCTGCTCAACAATTTGAGTTCGTTCACCATCCGTCGCGAGCGCGCCGAGGAGTTCGGCGATCATCTGCTACGGGCACAAGTGCCTTTGAGCAAGGTGTTCTTCTTCAATCGGATGTTGCCGGGAATGCTCAAGGGTGAGGATGAGTACGTGGTGGTCGGCGGGATTTACGAGGTGGAACGGCTGGCTTGAAGTGGGCCGACCCAAGGTGGAGGTTCGATGCATCGGACCGGTGGTTTTGGAGGTGTATGCCGCGTTCTTGAAAGCCATGGATAGAAATGCGCGAACAGGAAGTATGCTTTCTATTCGTAGTGCGTCCATAGTCGGAGGACTTTGACGATGCGCTCTCTTGCCAGAACCTGATAGACAACACGGTGCTGGATATTGATGCGCCTCGACTATGCACCCGCAAGATCACCGACCAATTTTTCGTAAGGCGGCGGATTCTGATACGGGTTGTCTTCGAGCAGCTCTAGCAGGTTTTGCGCGTTTTCCTTGAGACCCGAAGCAGCCAGCTTCTTTGCATCCTTCTGAGCTTGTTTCGTATAGACCAGCTTCCATTTCACCAATCAAGGTCCTCGGCGCACTCCGAAGGGGGAGTTTCCATCCCCTCCCGGATCGATTCGCGCATTCCCGGGATGGACAGCAAGTTCAGCGTTTCGGATATCGCATTCCAATCTTCTTCCGAAACAAGCACAGCATTCCCCCGTTTCCCTTTAATTATAATAGGTTGATGAGACTCCGCAGCCTCATCAATCAGGCTGTAAAGCTTTGATCGCGCCTCTGTGACATTGAGAATGGTCATTTCACGCCCTCCTTTAGGTGAGGCGTACGTCTTTCCGTACACTTGTCAAGGGGACATTTTCAAAACGTAACGTTTAGCATCAGCCGCGCGCGTAGCGCGTCGGCTGCATGCTTTTGTTAGGGCTGTCGGAATAAATCGAATCTGGCCCTTTTTTTCAAGCGGTTTCCTGGAATTGCTTTGCTTTACGTTGCTGTAACCATCGTTTGAGTGAAGAAGTACTTTCTGTAGATTGCCTGCCAAGCAGCAATCCTTCAATACCGATATCCTCATCGAGCTCGGACCAATGCATGCCATAACCGGCACCACTGATCTGAACATTGGCGCGCTCAGCCGGTGTGCCATGCGCCAGACGCGGATACCAGCCAATCGGGACAGCGATGGTGCGACCGTCTTCGAGGTCAACAGACAGGGTATCATCTGTTATCGTGACACTGACTATTCTAGGCTGGGTCAGTGTCACCACTGCAGAAAGCGTCCCATTCATGTCTCAAAGTCTCCAGATGTTCGCGCATGATGCGCTCGATGTCACGTAACTCACTGCGATTATACCCGTGATTTGCCGTAAGTTCTCATTAACTGCAGGTAAACGGGAAAGTATCAAAATAATACTTTATA
>DAIRDI010000018.1:0-19044 GCA_036796235.1 Candidatus Competibacteraceae bacterium
CTCGCGCGGCGCGCCACCCGCGCGCCCGCGGCAATCGCCCCCGCCCCCAGCGTACCATCGGTCTCAGTTGCTGGACGTTCGGGAGCGACGCCGTCCGGCAAGGAAACATCGCTCTCGAAGATGGACCGCTGATCGATTCGTAATGCCCGGTTGGCGACGGTCTTGACCGGCTGTCCGGGAGCTTGGTAAAGGGTATGGCGCGCGAGAGAACCCGCGTTGGCGCTCGCCGCTCGTGTCGCTGTCGAGTCCGCTCCGCTTTGTGATAGCTTATGGATCTCTTAACCCCGCCCCACAGGGACCCCATGAACCCCAGTCCCGACTCAATAACGACCGCGGCGACCCCGAGCACCGACGCCGAACATCAAATTCAAATGGGCTTGGCGCAAGCTTTCCATGAGGCCGTGCGCGCCGGCCAGGACGCCGCGCTGGCGCGCCAGATTCTCGACCAACTGCTCGCGTACAGCGACGTGCATTTTATGTCCGAGCAGTTGCTGATGCGTTTGTGCAGCTATCCCGAACACGACGACCACTTGCTCGACCACGACCGGATGATGGAACGCCTGGCGGAGGTCAAACGCCGGCACGAGGCCGGAGATCGGATCGACGCCCTGCGCGAAGCCGAAGATCTCCAGTCCTTCTTGGCGCGGCACATCGAGACGCGGGACCGCCGCTTCGGCGACTATTATCGCGCCTGGACCCGGAGCGCCGCTCCCTCGGCCGAAAATTCCCTCCCCGTCCCAGGCGATGTTCGGCAAGGCTCTGACTGAGTCGGGAAATGCTCGGTGGACGATCCGCGCTGTTGCCCGCCCTGTAGCATGCAGGGGACGCCCTCTTCGAGAGGCCTCCACAAGATTCTGAGATTCTGGTGGTGACGACGGTGGCCGGCGCCCCGATCGGCGAACAGGGTGTGGTCGGCTCGTTGTGACCGGCCAGGAGGGTCGGGGAACCTTATGAAGAATCTTCTGATTCTCCCAGGAGTTTCTCATGTCGAGAGTTGAAAGCTCGCGCCCGGCGCTCCATCCGGAGATCTACGCCCGGCAAGTCAAGATCCTGTACGGCTATGCGCCCCTGGCCTATTCAGTCACCCTGATCAACGGGTTGATTCTGATTATCATCCAGCGCGACCACATTCCATCGACGACGCTGCTGCTCTGGTTCGCGGGGTTGGTGCTGGTCACGGTGGGCCGGATCGGACTGGTGTACGGCTACAACCGGGTCCACCCGTCCGCCGCAACGGCCCCTCGCTGGGCGTGGAGCTATTACGTCGGAGTCGGTTTGGCGGGGCTCGTCTGGGGATCCACCGCTGTTGTGCTTTTTCCTTCGGATAGCCTCGGCCATCAAGTCGTGGTGGCTTTCGTGCTGGCCGGCATGACGGCGGCGGGATTATTGGTTCTGGCCGCCAGGCTGGAAGCCGCGGCGGCTTTCCTACTGCCCGCCCTGCTGCCCCTGATTTTGCAATTTTTTATGAAAAACAGTGAGCTGTATACCGCCATGGGCGTCATGACGCTCCTGTATTTAGGCGGTTTGCTCAACATCGCCACCCGCATGAACCGCTTGATTCACGATGTCTTGAGCCTGCGCTTCGACAATCGGGCGTTGTCGGAGGAGAACGACCGACGCCAAAAGGCCGAAGACGCCCTGCGCGCCAGCGAAGCGCGCCTGCAACGGGTGCTGGACGGGGCCAACGATGGTTTCTGGGATTGGAACGTGGCGACCGGCGATGTCACGTTCAGCCGGCGTGGAATCGAAATGCTCGGCTATCAACCGGCCGAAATGGCTCCATGCATCAGCAGCCTGGAAAAGCTGCTGCATCCCGACGACGCGCCCTCGCGGCAAGCCGCGCTGGAGGCGCATTTCGCCGGGGAGATCCCGCTGTACCAAGCCGAGTATCGGCTGCGAACCAAGGCGGGCGACTGGCGCTGGATCTTGGCGTCCGGCAAGGTCACGGCGCGCGACGCGGCCGGTCGACCCTTGTGGATGGCCGGCACGCATACCGACATCACCGATCGCCGCCTGCTCGAAGAGGCCCTGTGCGACACGTTGGTCGAGGCGCAACGCCAGGCCGAGCAGATGGCCACGCTCAACCGTATGAACGACCTGCTGCTGTCCTGTCAAACCCGCGAGGAAGCCTATGAAATCATCGCGCGCGGTGCGGCGCGGCTGTTCGATGGCTGCGCGGGCGGTCTGGCGATCGAACCGGAGGACGCCTCGTCCGTGTTGCGAGTGATGGCGACTTGGGGTGATTCCACGTCTTTGCCCGCGAGCTTCTCCGCGCGCGACTGCTGGGCGTTGCGGCGGCGGGCGCCGTATGAACTCAGCGACCCGACCGACGGCGTGCCTTGCCGGCATTTCACCCATCCCCCGACGCACGCCTACCTCTGTCTGCCGCTGATCGTGCGCGGCGAGACCGTCGGTCTGCTGCACCTCGACGCCGGCGACGGACTCGCCGAGGAGCGGTTTCGGGAGTTGCGCGCCCTGGCGCTCGCGGTCGGCGAGTCCATCAAACTGGTGTTGTCCAACCTCAAACTCCAGGAAGTGCTCCGCGAACAGGCCATTCGCGACCCTCTGACCGGGCTGTTCAATCGCCGTTATCTGGACGAAACTCTGGCGCGCGAACTCCATCGCCATCAGCGCGCCGGCGAGCCGCTGACCGTCGCCATGCTGGATCTGGATCATTTCAAGCAGTTCAACGATACCTACGGGCATGATGCCGGCGATGCCGTCTTGCGAGCGGTCGGCGCCCTGTTGCGCCGTTCCCTGCGCGCCGGCGATCTGGCCTGCCGCTACGGCGGCGAGGAGTTGACCGTCGTCCTGCCCGGTTCGGCGCTGGACGATGCGCGAATCCGGCTCGATACCCTGCGGCGGGCGGTCGCCGCTCTGCGCCTGCCGTACCGGGAGGGCTGGTTGCCCCTCGTCACCGTTTCCATCGGCATTGCGTTGGCGGCCGCGGGGGAAACCGACGCGGCCGCCCTGTTGCATCGGGCCGACGCGGCGTTGTATCGGGCCAAGATCCAAGGCCGCGATCAGATTGCGATCGCCGATCCCGACGGCAGCGCTCCAGACATGGAGAGGTGACAACCCATACGCTTCAGAATCATTGAATCATTCAGAGAGGGTGACAAGTTACCTCGCCACTACCGCGCGGCCGGCTCCAGGCGGGCGATCACCCCATTGCGGGCGTCGGTGAGCAGATAGAGGTAGCCGTCGGGACCGGCGCGCACGTCGCGGATGCGCCCCAGCTTGCCTTTCAGGAGATGCTCTTCCTTCACCCGCCGCTCGCCGTCGAAGCGTAGCCGCGTCACCATCTGGTCCCGCAGCGCGCCGACGAACAGGTCGCCGCGCCAGCGCGGGAACCGGTCGCCCTGATAGAAGGCCATCCCCGAAGGCGCGATCGACGGGGTCCAGACGTGCAGCGGCTGTTCCATGCCCGGCTTTTGGGCGCCCTCGCCGATCTTGGTCCCGATCACATACTCGACGCCGTAGGTGATCACCGGCCAGCCGTAGTTGCGGCCGGCGCGGATCACGTTCACCTCATCGCCGCCTTGGGGGCCGTGCTCGTGGGTCCAGAGTTCGCCGGTGACCGGATGCAAAACCGCGCCCTGCACGTTGCGGTTGCCGAGCGAATAGATTTCCGGGCGAGCGCCGGCCCGGTCCACGAACGGATTGTCCGCCGGAATCCGCCCATCGTCGTGCAGACGCACGATCTTGCCGGCCAGATCATCCAGGTTCTGCGACCGTTCCATTTCGCCCCGATCGCCCAGCGTGATGTACAGATACCCCTGCCGGTCGAATACCAGCCGCGACCCGAAATGCCGCCCGCCGCCGGACCTGGGCTCTTGCTGGAACAACACTTCCACATCCTCCAGCCGGTGATCCGCCAGCCGGCCGCGCGCCACCTCGGTGCCGGTCCCGCCCGGACCGCGCGCCGCGTAGGACAGGTAGACCCAACCGTTCTCGGCGAACCCGGGATGCAGGGCCACGTCCAATAAGCCGCCTTGACCGTGGGCGGCGATCGGCGGCAAGCCTTCCACTGGCCGAGGGTCCAGCGTACCATCCGCCCCCACCAGGCGCAGCCGTCCTGGCCGCTCGGTCACCAGCCATCGCCCGTCGGGCAGGAACGCCAGTCCCCACGGATGTTCGAGCCCGCGGATCATGATGATTGCGCGGAAGTCGTGTTCCGCGCTGGCGAGCACCGGTTCGGCGGCGCGGGCGACCGCCAGCGCGGCGATCAGCGCCAGCGCGGTGAAAACTCGGAATCGCGTCATGGAGGTTCTCCTCAATCGGGGGCGCCAGCGCGCCCTTGGCCAGTCGGATATTAGTCGCGGACCCCACGGGCCGGTTCCACGACGACCGCGATCGGTTGCGGGCGAAAGCCCGGATTGATTAAAGTCGCTCAGTCTTGTCACCGTCATGCCGAAGGCGTCATGAATAATATGCGGAAAACCAGCGACCGACCTTGGAAAGAACCGGTGGAAAACCCGGTCGACGGATCTGGCGCGTCCCCGCCCAGCCATTACGTGGCGGTGGGCGCCTCGGCCGGCGGCCTGGAAGCCATCGAAGCCTTCTTCAGCCACATGCCGCCCGACAGCGGCCTGGGTTTCGTGGTGATCCAGCATCTCTCGCCCGATTACAAGAGCCTGATGGTGGAGCTGCTGTCCAAGAAGACCCCCATGTCGGTCCACCGGGCCGAGGATGGGATGTGGGTGCTGCCCGATCACGTCTACCTGATCCCACCCAAGAAGAACCTCACCATTTTCCACGGCAAACTGCTGTTGAGCGAGCAGGATCACAGCAAGGGCATCAATCTACCCATCGACGTCTTTCTGCGGTCGCTGGCTGAGGACCAGGGCGAAAAAGCCGTGGCCATCATTCTCTCCGGCACCGGCAGCGACGGCACGCGGGGGGTGAGGGCCATCAAGGAATACGGCGGCATGGTCATGGTCCAGACCGAGGAGAGCGCCAAGTTCGACGGCATGCCGCGGGCCGCTCTGTCCACCGGGCTGGCCGATTTCGTGCTGCCGCCGGATCAGATGCCCGTCCAGTTGCTGTCCTTCGCCCAGCATCCCTACGTGGTCAAGGTCGACCGTTCCGAAACCCTGCTGAGCGACGAGCAGGGGCTGACTCGGGTATTCGCCATCCTGCGGGAGAGGTGCAAGGTCGATTTCACCTTCTACAAACCCAGCACCGTCACCCGGCGCATCGAGCGCCGCATGACCATCAACCAGATCGACGAAATCCAGGGTTACGTCGCCTGTCTGGGGAACAATCCCGGCGAGGTGACGGCGCTGTACCGCGAACTGCTGATCGGGGTCACCAGCTTCTTCCGCGACCCGGCCGCCTTCGAGCGCCTGGCGCAACACGGTCTGCCGGAAATCATCCAGAACACCGGCAGCCGGGAAATTCGCTTGTGGGTGGCGGGGTGCTCCACGGGGGAGGAGGCCTACAGCCTGGCCATTCTGGTCCGTGAATGCATGGAGGACCTGGGCGTCAGCCGCGATGTGAAAATTTTCGCCACCGACATCGATCGCGACGCGATTCACCACGCCGCCAGCGGCGCCTATCCCGAGAGCATCGCCGCGGACATTTCCCCTCGTCTGCTGGCCAAGTATTTCTATAAAAAGGAAGATAATTTCCAGATCGCGCGCCATGTCCGGGAAATGGTGGTGTTCGCCCAGCATAATCTGATCCGCGACCCGCCCTTCACCAACATCGCCCTGATCAGTTGCCGTAACCTGCTCATCTATCTGCAACCGATCCTGCAACGCAAGGTCCTGGAGTTCTTCAATTTCTCCCTGACCGCCGGCGGGATCCTGATGTTGGGCACCAGCGAGACCACCGGGGACATGGGCGACTATTTCGAGGCCCTGGACCCGAAATGGAAACTCTATCGCTCCAAGGGCCGGCTCAAACCGCCGTCCGACGCCACCCACCTGCTGTCCGTGACCGACACTCGGACGCGCGATGCCCGGGGGCCGTTCGCCAGTCCCCGCCGGACCCGTTTCAATGATGAAGAACGGGTGCTGGAACGCTTTCTGGACGCGGTCGCCCAGGACTACATCACCCTGGCGGTCATCGTTAACCCGCAGATGGAAATCCTGCATGTATTCGGCGACGCCAGCGACTATTTCAAGCTGCCTTCGGGCAAGGTGAGCAACGACATCTCCCGGATGGCGGCCCGCGAGCTGGCCATCCCGCTGACTACCGGCATTCAGAAAGCGTTCCGCCAGGGTCAGGAACTCCGCTTCTCCAATATTCGTCTGCCCCAGGACGGCGGTGTTCGGCTGGTGGATTTGCGAATTCGCCCCCTTCCCGGGAAACGGGGGCAGGAACCTTTGGCGGCGGTTTTCGTCGGCGAGGTCAAAAAGCCCGAGTCCGCCGAACCCGATCACGCGATCCAGTCTTACGATCTGTCCCGAGAAGCCGAGGAGCGGTTGCGGGAGCTGGAGCAGGATCTGCAATTCACCCGCGAGAACCTGCAAGCCACCATTGAGGAACTGGAGACCGCCAACGAGGAGCTGCAAGCCACCAACGAAGAACTGCTGGCCAGCAACGAAGAGCTGCAATCCACCAACGAGGAGCTGCAATCCACCAACGAGGAGCTGTTCACCGTCAACACCGAATACCAGAACAAGATCATCGAGTTGACCGAGTTGAACAACGATGTGGACAATTTATTAAACGCGACGCAGATCGGTCAGCTCCTGCTTGATGAAAATCTGGAAGTGCGTCGCTTCTCCCCGAAGATCACCCAAATCTTCAAACTGCTGGACAGCGACGTCGGCCGGCCGATCACCCATATTTCGCACTATCTGGTGGATTGCGATCCCATTCATGTGGTCCGGGAAGTTCAGGGCAGCGGCCAACCGCTGGAAAAAGAAGTTTGCACCCTGCAAGGCGCTTGGCATCTGATGCGGGTGGTTCCCTACACCGTGGGACCCAAGGCGTTTTCCGGCACGGTGATTTCTTTCGTGGATATCACCGCCGGCAAGGCCGTCCAGCGCGCGTTGGCCGAAAAGGAAGCGGCCCTGCTGGGCGCCATCGCCGCCCGCGCGGAGCAGGACCAGGAACGGCCGCGGCTGGCGCATCCCTCTGGAGAGGGTTCCTGATATACCCGAGCACCCGGTTGAAGGGTAAACTAGCGGCCACACCCGATGACTTTCCGAGGACCGAACGATGAAATCCGTGCTGAAGTTTGCCCTGATTGCCGCGCTAACCTTGGGCTCTGGCGCCTGCACCGTCGTGACCGATCCTAGTGGCGGCACCAGCGCTACCACCGGCGGTTCGAGCAGCGCTGTGTTCATGAACCGTCAGGAACAGATCGCCGCGTTTACCCAGACCCATCTGGAGCGGCTGAAACAGGACATGGCGGCCGGCCAGGGCGAACATCTCGCGTCGCTGGCGACCCTGATGGGCATCGAACCCAGCCGCCAGCCGGACTTCTTCGCCCTCACCCAGAATCACTTCACCGATCTGTTCCCGAACGACCGCACCACCGCTCCCGAACTGTTGGCGACTCTGGATCGAGTCATGCTGGCCGATCCTCGGTTCGGCCAGCGGCTGGCGCTGAACTGAACCGCCCTCTCTGAACCGGCGCGCGGCGGGGGCGCTGCTGCTTGGAATTCTGCTCCAGGCAGCCGCCCCGGCAAATTCCGGCGAGTGGATCTCGCGGGCGACCCGCGCGACGGTCCCGGCGGCCGCCCGCGCCGACTCCGCTTATCTCTCCGAACTGCTGGACCGCGCCGTCGCCGCGAACCTGGCCGTGCGGCGCGAGTGGCGAACATTGCTGCACTACCGCGCCGCGGGCGATGGCGCCCGCATAGTCAGCGACGCCACAGATCCCCGGTTTTTCCTGTCCCCCACTGGCCAGACCGACCCGGACGCCGAACTGGCCGCTACCCTGCGCGCCTTTTTCAGCGACGATTTAGTCGGCGGCGATCCACAACCGGCCCAGTGCGCGTTCGTGGCCCGTTACCGCTGGCTCGATAGCGTTCTCCATTTCGACGACCGCCGCCTGCCGCCCCAGGATTGCGACCGTTTTGAATACTGGCTCCGCGAGTTGAACGCCGAGTCCGCGACCCTGGTGTTCGCCTCGGCTTATCTCAACAATCCCGCCTCGCTGTTCGGCCATACCCTGCTGCGGCTGGACCGGCGCGACCAGACCGAGCAGACTCGGCTGCTGGCCTACGCGCTCCACTACGCCGCCGACGATTCCACCAGCCGCGGCCTGAAATATCTGATGGACGGCATGACGGGTGGTTTCAAGGGCCGGTTCGACATCCAGCCGTATCACCGGCTGGTGCGCACCTACAGCGATCTCGAAAGCCGTGATCTCTGGGAGTACCACTTGCATCTGGAGGAAGCGCAGTTGCAACGGCTGCTGGAACACGTCTGGGAATTGCGCGGCATCGACTTCGACTATTACTTTTTCAAGGAAAATTGCGCCTGGCAGTTGCTGGCGCTGCTGGAGGTGGCCGACCCCGGTTTGCGACTGGGCGATGAATTCCTGCTCTGGACCCTGCCGGCCGATACGATTCGGCTGTTGGACCGGCAACCGGGGCGGGTTGTAGACGCGACCGCCCGCCCGGCGCTCGGCACGACCATCCTCCGTCGCTACCAGGCACTGACCGCCAGCGAACGGCGATTGACGCGCCGCCTGCGCGATGATCCGACAGTCGCCGCCCGCTCTGACTTCACCCAACTCGCCCCGGAACGGCAGGCGCTATTGTTGGACATCGCTTTGGACGAGCGGCGCTATCGCCGGGCCGGCCAGACCGGGGATGATGTCGAATCGCCCAACGATGCGACGGCTCACCGCTTGTTGATCGCCCGCAACCAGATTGGGGCAGCCTCCCCGCCGGTCGCCAGCGAACCCTTCGCCACCCGTCCGGAAACCGGCCACGCCTCGCGCCGGATCGGCGTCGGCCTGGGGTGGCGGAACGGGACGGCGTTCGGAGAATTCAACGCACGGGCCAGCTACCACGATCTGCTGGAACCCGACGCCGGCTATACCCCAGACGCCCAGATCGAGCTGTTGAGCATCGCGGTTCGGGGTTACTCGGGCAGTCGGCTGGCGCTCGATCGGCTGACGTTGCTCGACATCACCTCGCTGCCGCCAGTCAATGCGTTGACGCCGCGCCCGGCCTGGCGGATTCACGCCGGCTGGGAACCGCATCCCCGACCCGATTGCCGCGACTGTATCGCCTTCAATCTCGGCGGCGGTCTGGGGTTGGCCGCCGAGACTCACTGGCCGTGGCGGACGTTGTGGTTCGGGCTGGCGGGAGTCGAGTTCGATTACGGTGATGTCTTCACCGGTGACTACCGAGCGGGTCCGGCGGCGACTCTTGGAGTGCTGTTACAACCGGCGGCGGGCTGGAAAGTGCTGGCCAGCGCGCAAGGGCTGGAGGCCCGGTTGGGGGAAACGGGGACGGCGTTACGCTGGCGGATCGGACAGCATCTGGCGCTGGGCCGCAACCTGGCGCTGCGGATGGACTGGCGCTCGCTCGAAGGCGCCCACGAATTTAGCATGGGGTTACAGGGGTATTTTTGATGACGCATTGACGGATCCCCTTCGGTCCCGCGCTTGCTGTCCCGCGCTTCCCGGAGCGCGGCGACGCTGGTCATGATCCGCGGACGTGGAAAAAATGTGGTCCACACTTTGCTATGTCTCTTCGTTTGAGCTGTGGCGACGCGGATGATCGCGCCAATCCCTCGTCCGCCAACGCGGCGCCCCCTTGGATAAGTGCGGGTTATCGACTCAAAATGAGCCGCATGGTAAAAAAAGGTCGCTCCGCAGACAAAATATGACGCAAGAACGACCCCTATTAAAATCGCAACCCCTATTAAAATCGGACGAGGAGTAACGATAGTGATGATGCCCAAGAGATCGATCATCCTGATCGCCCTGTTGAGCCTGCTGGCCCTGGCGTGCTCCAAGGATCCAGAGGTGGCAAAAAAGGAACACTTCGCGAGAGGCAATGAATATTTCGCGCAACAAAAATATCCGGAAGCCATTATCGAATATCAAAACGCGATTCAGCAGGACCCTCAATATGGCGAAGCGCGGCTGAAACTGGCCGATGCCTACGCCCAAACGCGGGACCTCCGGAACGCCCTGTTCCATTACGTCCGCGCGGCGAACTCCCTGCCCGATAACCTCGAAGCGCAGATGAAAACTGGCACGATGCTCCTGCTCGCCGGGCAGTTCGATGACGCCAAGGCGCGCGCCGAACGAGTGCTGGCCAAGGAGCCCACTTACCTTGATGCCCAGATTCTCAAGGCCAACGCCTTGGCCGGCCTCAAGGATTTCGACAGCGCCATTCAGGAAATCGAGGAAGCCCTCCAACTGGAACCCGACGAGAGCCGGGTCCACGGCCTGCTGGGAGCCTTGCGGATGGCGCGGGGTGATCGGGAGGAAGCCCGCGCGGCGTTCGAGAAAGCCGTCAAGCTGGATCCCCAATCGGTCGACGCCCGTTTGGCGCTGGCGAATTTCCTGTGGGCCGCTGACCAGCAGGACGCGACGGAACAGGCCCTGCGCCAGGCCCTCGAGCTGGAGCCGAATAACATCCAGGCCAACCGGGCGCTAGTGGCTTTCTATTTCGCCACCCGCCGCGCCGCCGAGGCCGAGGAACCTCTCAAGACCCTCGCCGCGGCGGGCGGGACGGAAGTGGCGCCGCGGCTCGCCCTGGCCGACTACTATCTGTTGACCCAGAGGGAAGCGGACGCCCGCCCGTTGTTGGACGCGCTGGCGCAGGAACCCGCCGGCTTCACCGAAGCGCAACGGCGGCTGGCGGCTCTGGACTTCGCGGCGGGCCAACGGGAATCGGCGCATCGCCTGCTCGACGAGGTGCTGGCCCGCGAGCCCAAAAATGCAGAGGCGTTGTTGCTGAAAGGCCGATTCCTGTTCGCCGACGACCGGTTCGACGAGGCGCTGGCCAAGACCCAGGCCGCGCTCGAGGCGCAGCCCGAATTCGTCGCCGGCCATTATTTCCTCGGTACCCTCTACGCGTCCCGCCACCAAACCGACCCGGCGCTCGTCGCCTTCAACCGGGTGCTGGAACTGAACCCCAGCGCGGTCGGGGTACAGATGCGGCTCGCGCAGTTGAGCCTGGCCACCGGCGACGTCCGAACCGCGGCGCGGCACGCCGAAGGCGCCGTCAACAGTCAACCGGACAACCCGGATGCGCAATTGCTGCTGGCCGGGACGCTGATGGCGCAAGAGCAGTTCGACCGGGCGGAAATCCTGCTGAATGGCCTTATCCAGCGGTTCCCGAACGTGGCGGCCGCGCAGGTGCAGCTGGGCGTCCTGCGGCTCCGCAAGCAGGATCTGACCGGCGCCCGGGGAGTGTTCGAACGGGCTTTGGAAATCGATCCCAACGCGTATGAGGCGTTAAACGGCCTGCTAGCGGTGGATGTGGCCGACCAGAAGCCGCAAGCGGCGCTGGCGCGCGTCGAACAGCGGCTGCGGGCGGCGCCGGACGACCCCAATCTATTGCTGCTGGCGGCGCGAACCCACGCGGGGGCGGGCGATCCGGCGCAAGCCGAGTCGACCTTGCGGAAGATGATGGAAGTGGCCCCCGAGCGCCTTGAAGCGTTCAGCCTGCTGGCGCAGCTGTATCTCGTGCAGGGCAAGCCGGACGAGGCGCGGCGGGAGTTCGAGGCGCTGGCGCGGAAACAACCCTGGAACGCGGGCGCCCACACCATGGTCGGGACGGTTCTGCAAGCGCAGAACCAGGACGCCGAAGCGCGCCGGTGGTACGAACAGGCGCTGCAAGCGAATCCGCGCGCCGCCGTGGCGGCGAACAACCTGGCGTGGATGCTGGCCGAAAGCGGCCAGGATTTACCCGCCGCGCTCCGGTACGCGCAACAGGCGCAAGAGATTCTGCCGGACCAGCCGGAGGTGAGCGACACGCTCGGCCGGGTCTACTACCAGCAGAACAACCTGCCGCTCGCCATTCGCGAATTCCGCCGGAGTATCGCGCAAGATGCGCGGAATCCGATTTATCACTATCACCTGGGACTGGCCTATCTGAAGACGGGCGACCGTGAGCGCGCCAGGGAATCGTTACAACAGGCGTTGCACTTGAATCCGAACTTCGCGAACGCGGCGGACGCGAAGACGCAACTGAGCGCGCTGGAGGAGGCGCTCCAGCAAAACTAGCGACGGGTCGCCGTTCGCGCCCTCATCCCCGTGCTCCCCGACTGGGAGGCGGGTGTTTTGATCCAGGCCTATCTTCTTTTTTTGAAAGGTTTTCCTCTAGCGGAGTCTTGGTGAGCGAAATCGCGGTGGTGAGTTATGGCGTGGCGGCGGCCGGCTGGCTGGTGCTGCTGCTGTTGTTGGTAACCCATTGGCGCGGTCGGTTGCGAGGCGGGCTGCTGGTCGCCGCCGTGCTGATCAGCCTGGCGTGGGCGGTACGGGCCGCCTACGCCGCCAGCCAGGAAACGGCGGAGGTCGATTGGTGGCATCAGATGCTGGAAGTCGCCCGCGGCGTGGCCTGGCTGATCTTTCTGGCCCATTTGCTCGCCCCATCGACCAGGGACCCGGAGGGCGGCCGCAAGTGGATCTGGGGCTGGGCGGCTCCGGTCGGGGCCGGGGTGGCGCTGCTGGGAATCGAGTTGAGCCCGCTGCTGGGCGTGGCGACCGGGCTACCGCCCGAGGTGGCCATCATCGGTCATGTCGGTCTGGCCATCGCCGGTCTGGCTCTGGTCGAGCAATTGTTCCGCAACACCCAACCGGAGCGGCGCTGGGCGACCAAGTTACTGTACTTGGGGCTGGGCTTGATGTTCGCCTACGATTTCTTTCTGTACGCGGACGCCCTGTTGTTCAAGCGCCTCAGTCCGCCGCTCTGGGCGGCGCGCGGGTTCGTCAACGCCCTGGCGGCGCCCTTGCTCGCCGTGGCCGCGGCCCGCAATCCCGTATGGTCGGTGGAGGTGTTCGTCTCCCGCCGGCTGGTGCAATACTCGACTGCGATCCTGGGCGCGGGAATCTACCTGCTAGCAATGGCTGGCGCCGGCTATTTCATCCGGGAATTCGGCGGCAGTTGGGGCGCCGTCCTGCAAATCACCTTCCTGGTCGGCGCGGGCGTGCTGCTGCTGGTCCTGCTGTTTTCCGGACAGGTGCGCGCCAAGGTCAAGGTTCTGCTCGGCAAGCATTTTTACCAGTCCAAGTACGACTATCGCGAGGAATGGCTGCGGTTCACGCACACGCTGTCGGCGGGCAGGCCGAACGAGCCGCCGCGCGCGCGCGCCATTCGCGCGCTCGCCGAAATCGTGCATGGCACGGGGGGGTTGCTTTGGGTCCGGCGGGGGCGTGAACAGTTCGTGCCGGGGGCGAACTGGAACATGAGCGAACCCGCCGCCGCCCGGGAACCCGCCGACGGAGCGCTGGCGCGCTTTCTCGAACAACGGCAATGGGTGATCGATCTGGAGGAATATGCCCGGGACCCGGAACGCTACGCCGGGTTGACGCCGCCGGATTGGCTGGTCCAGTTGCCGGGAGCCTGGCTGGTGGTGCCCTTATTGCGAGGGGATGAACTGACGGGCTTTCTGGTGCTCGATGAGGGCAACGCCCGCCGACGGCTCAACTGGGAAGACCGCGATCTGCTCAAGACCGCCGGCCGCCAGGTGGCGGGGTACGTGGCCTTGCTGGAATTCAGCGAGGCGCTCGGGCAGGCCCGACAGTTCGAGGCTTTTCATCGCCTGTCGGCCTATGTGGTGCACGATCTCAAGAATATCGCGGCCGAATTGACGCTGGTGGTGGCCAATGCCGACCGGCACAAGGCCAATCCGGCGTTTATCGAGGACGCGCTCCTCACCGTCACCGACGCTGCCGCGCGGATGAATCGGTTGCTGGCGCAGTTGCGCAAGGAGCCCCCGTCCGGGCGGATCCGGTCGTTGGCCCTGGCCGAGGCGGCGCGCCAGGCGATTGCGGTTCGCGCCGGCCAGCAGCCGGTCCCCGTGCTGCGCGTCGACCCGGACGACGATCCGTGGGTGCGGGTGGATCAGGAGCGGCTGGTCAACGTCCTCGGACATCTGATCCAGAACGCCCAGGAGGCGACGAGCGCGGCGGGCGCGGTCGAAGTCCGGGTCCACGCCGAGGAGCGAACGGGGGTGGTTGCAATTCGCGACGACGGTTGCGGCATGGATGAAATATTTATTCGCGAGCGGCTGTTTCGGCCGTTCACCACCACCAAGGGCAACGCCGGCATGGGCATCGGCGTTTATGAAAGTTATGAATTCGCCCAGGGGACGGGCGGCGAACTGACCGCCGAGAGTTCGCCAGGACAGGGCACGACCTTTTACCTGCGTCTGCCGCGGATCGAGAATCCCGCGGCGGCGCGCGCGGTTTAGGAGGGATCACGAGTGGAAGAAGTCGGTCACCAACTGCTGATCGTCGAGGATAATCCTCGGTTGCGCGCCCAGTTGCGCTGGTGTTTCAACGACTATGAAGTGCTGGAAGCCGAGGAGCGCGAGGCGGCGCTGGCGCAGGTTAGGAAACATGCGCCACCGATCGTGTTGTTGGATTTGGGTCTGCCGCCGGACCCCACCAACGCCTCGGAGGGGCTCAAGGCGTTGGAGCAGATTCGGACGCTGGCGCCGGAGACCAAGATCATCGTCGTGACCGGCAATGACGAGCGCCAGAACGCGCTGCGGGCGATCGCGTTGGGCGCTTACGATTTTTATCAGAAGCCGGTGGATGTCGAGGTGCTGCGGCTCATCGTGGATCGCGCCTACGACCTGTATGTGCTCGAACGGGAAAATCGGGAACTGCTGGCCAGCCAGGCCACGACCCCGTTGCGCGGGGTGATCGCCGCCAGCCCGGCCATGCTCGAGGTTTGCCGCAGGATCGAGAAGATCGCCCCCACCAGCGCCAGAGTGCTGTTGCTGGGCGAAAGCGGCACCGGCAAGGAGCTGCTGGCGCGGGCGCTGCACGAGCTGAATCCCCAGGCCCGGGGCGCGTTCGTCGCCATCAACTGCGCGGCGATTCCCGAGGCTTTGCTGGAGAGCGAGTTGTTCGGCCACGAGAAGGGCGCCTTTACCGGGGCGGTCAAGCAAACGCGCGGGAAGATCGAATACGCCGACGGCGGCACGCTGCTGCTGGACGAGGTGGGCGATTTGCCGTTGCCGTTGCAGGCCAAGCTGCTGCGGTTTCTGCAGGAGCGGGTCATCGAGCGGATCGGCGGCCGTCAGCCGATTCCGGTGGACGTGCGGGTGGTCTGCGCCACTCATCGCGATCCGCAGGCGCTGATCCGTGGCGGTCAATTCCGCGAGGATTTGTATTATCGGGTCAGCGAGGTCACGGTGCGGATTCCACCCCTGCGCGAGCGCAACGGAGACGCGGAGTTGGTGGCGCATGCGCTGTTGCCCGCGTTCGGCCGGGAACTGGGCAAGACCCGGCTGGGCTTTGCTCCGGATGCGCTTCAGGTTTTACGGTCGTATGCCTGGCCCGGCAACGTCCGGGAGTTGGAAAACCGGCTCAAGCGGGCGGTCATCCTGTGCGAATCCGACCAGATCGCCGCCCGGGATCTGGAACTGGAGCCAGCCGAGGTTCCCGTCCGGTCGTTCGATCTGCGCCAGGCGCGCGAGCAGGCCGAGCGGCGGACGATTCAGCAGGCGCTGGCCCATGCGGAGGGCAACGTTTCCCTGGCCGCGGAACTGCTGGGAGTGACCCGGCCGACGCTGTACACCTTGCTTAACCGGTATGGCCTCAGATCGACTGCAAGCGAGTAAACAGCGCTGGCCGGTCGGCGCGGCCAGGCGCGAACGAAAAAGCCCCGCCGAAGCGGGGCTTTTGCTTGGAGGCTTGGATCAGACCTTGCGACGCTTCGCGGCGGCGCCGAGCCCCAACAGGCCCAGGCCCATCAACACCAAGGTAGCAGGCTCCGGGACCGAGACAGGAGTCACGGATGTGACGCGCACGATGAAGTCGTTAAAATCCTTGTCGCTGGAATTATATTTAATATCTTCCCAAGCAAGTATCCATTCGTTTTGCAGCCAAGGTTTGCTTCCTTTGCGAAATTTTCTCGCTCCATTGCCTTGAAAAGCAACCATTTGATGAGAACCGTCAGGGTTTAAGCTGGCCTGGGAGTAAAAGGTATGGCCTTTAGCGCCAAGATACCAACCGAAGAGCGACCCTCCAAGATTATAACTCTTCGATCCTAAAGAGTATTTTCCGTCACCATTATATTCTACTGTGGTCTTGGCCCCTGCTGATTTCGAACCACTAAACAGCTCCATACGATTGTTCGGATTACTGAGATCGTACATGCCAAAGGTGTTGATATGCTTGTTTCCGGCAAGTTCGATGGCAATGCGGGCGTTAATCATGCCGGAAGATCCGATCGTCCAAGCCCCGCTTGTGATGAACTCCTCATTAGGATCTAGCGGGGCGCCCCCGGTGACCCAGCCGGGGCCGGCGCCCTGGCAATTTGCTCCACCTCCTGCCCCACCGGGTCCATTAAAAAGACACTCAAGGGCTTTAGTGCGGCCATCGCCGCTGGAGGAAGAAATTAGCGAAGCTTGAGCGGCGCCGGACATCAGCCCAATGAGGGCTAAGGCAAGGCCAAATCGATTGATTTTTAGGTACACTGCATGACTCCTTACGTTGATTGGTTGACTGGGTAGAATAAAAGCAATAGTTATGCCTAAATTTATAAATAATTGTTTTTCAATATATTATTAATAAAATAAGCGCCGACGTTCATCTCCTATTAGTAAAAAAAGCTGACAGTTATTCAAGCAAGATCGCAGTTCGCGTCGTGCCGCAGCGGCGATTATCGGCAAATTCAAAACATAACTAATTTATTTTTAAATATATTTTGGAGCATTATGCAAACCTTTAAGCCGCTTGCGGAAGCTGTCAGGAAAATTTACGCTGACAAACGGCGATTTTCCACTCAAGGCAGGCCGTCGCGCGCGCCATCACCGGTAGCTTCAAGCGGTTATCCAGGTTACCTCTTCAATACACTCGACGGAGCCGGATATCGACTGGGGCGCCGGTAGTCGCCAAATCCGTCTGGCGCGTGGCGGCATCGCGCAAGGTCCGCATGGTGGGAGCCCAACACCTGCTGACTTGGGGATTTAGGCTGGGTTGACGCTCGATCGTAACCAAAACAACTCGCGCGCGACGTGGATAAAGTGCGGATGGTTGCGCCCATACCGATTGAAACGCAAAAAATACGACAAAGATGCTATCGCATTCGGGGGGTAAAAACTGGCTTTCACCAAATTATCGCAAGCGCTGAGGAGATGTGAAAAGCCAACTAATTATTTTTAAATAAAATAAGTTGGTCATTTATCCAATGGTGGAGTTGCGACAGATTTATTTTCGTATAAAATTAGAGACAAGTGAACGTCAACGCAGCCTGGTTGATGCGTCCGTGCTCTATGTTTTGACAATCTCTTTTTGAGACAAATAGTTATGCATCGAAAGCGACCTTTAAGGATTTCACGATTGAACCTGCTGCCCGCTCACACCGCTGAAGCAGCACAGGACGAAATCCCGGCCTCACCCCGGTCCGACCCATTGGCGCCGGCGCTAAAATCCCTGCCGCGTTCCTCATGGCCCTTGGCCGCTCTGCTGTGGCTGGTCCTGCTCGGCTTGGCGCTGCTCGTGAATCCCAACACCCTTGACTACACTTGGAACCAGTTGCAATCCGATGCTTATGGCCACAGCATCATCACGGTCCTGCTTTTCATCTGGCTGGTCTGGCGCAAGCGTGCAGCATTGGCGGCTTTGCAACCTACCCCCAGCTTTTGGGGCTTGGTGGTGTTGTTTGGCATCGCCGCGCTCTGGTGGCTGGGCCACGTCACCGAGTTTCGATCCTTGCAACAACTGGCGTTGACCGCCTGTGTGACGGGTATTACCTGGAGCGTGCTCGGTACTCGCGTTACCTGGCTGCTGGCCTTCCCGCTGCTGTACCTGTTTCTGACCGTCTCGGCTTGGGATTTGATGATCCGCCCACTGCAGGACGGCACCACCTGGTTGTCGATCCATGCCTTGCGCTTGCTAGGGGTCCCGGTCTTCCGGGATGGTCATTACCTGTCTATACCCGAAGGTCGCTTCCTGATCGATGTGACCTGCGCCGGACTGCGCTACTTCCTGGCGGCGCTGAGCATCGGCGCCCTGTACGCCTACCTGAGTTTCGAGGATCTGTGGCGGCGCGGCGTGTTCATTGGCTTGACCATGGTCTGGGCGCTGCTCGTCAACGCACTCCGAGTTATCATCGTCATCTACGCCGGTCACCTCACCGACATGCAACACGGCTTCGTGAAAGACCACGTTAATCTGGGCTGGATGCTGTTCGGGGTGGGTCTGATCGTCCTGTTCCTGGCTGGCGCTCTGCTGCAGCGAACCCCGGCTGTATTGACGCTCGAGCCACGTTCGCCGCGATCCCCTGCCTCGCAGGCTGGTCTGGCTGCTTTCGCCGCGACCGGATTGGCGGCCGCCTTGATGCTGAGCGCAGCGCCGCTAGGAGCCCAGTGGCTTGCATCGCGAGCCGAGGCCGCTGGCCAAGCCACCCTGCCGCCCCAGGCCGCCAGCATCGCCGGTTGGGAAGGCCCTCTGCCGCCCCCCGCGGACTGGAACCCCCACTTCCACGGGGCCGATACCGAGATCAAGGCTCAATATCTGCAAAACGGCATGATGGCGTTGACCTATGTGGGCTGGTACGCCTACGAACGCCAGGACGCCAAGCTCATTTACTACCAGAATCAATTGTTCGAGCGGAATGCCTGGAGCCAGATCCGGGAAGGCTCGTATACCCTGAATGCGCCGAATGCGCCTCAGGGTACCCTGCGGGTGAGGGAATATGAACTCGTCGGCGGGGCACGGCGTCCAGACCGGTTGATCTGGTCCTGGTATCGAGTCGCTGGCCAGGACACCATCAGCCCCCTGCAGGCCAAGCTGCTGCTGTTGCTGGGCCTCGTCCGCGGCATTCCCCAGGCCTCGGTCATAGCCGTGGGGACGGACATGGACGGCGATCGGGATGCCGCCCGCCACGCGCTGCGCCAGTTCCTTAAAGAAAGCACAAGCCAGCATAAATGGTT
>DAIRDI010000019.1:0-18725 GCA_036796235.1 Candidatus Competibacteraceae bacterium
GCCAGCAACACCGCCAGCAGCAGCGTGGTCGGGGCCAGCGTCCGCCAGGGCGCCAGCAGTTGCGGCCAACCGATGGCCCACTGAACGCCGGCCGCCACCCCCAGCAACAGCGCCAGCCCGAGCCATAACCGGAATTGCGAAGACACCCATCAGTTCCGAAGAGGCTTGGGAGGCGAGGACGGCGAAGCCCAGCGTTCGACGCAAAGTTGGTAGCCGACCCAACCCAGACAGAACAGCGCCAGGATGCGCCGCCCCAGATCGGTTTCCGGATAGCCGGTCTGGTAGTACAGCAGCGCGGTCAGGGCGCAGCCGATCAACAGCAGGGTCATCCAGCTTCGGCCGTTCGGTGTTACGCCCCAGCGCCAGCGCCGCGCCCAGAACGTCCCCAGCACCGCCGCCAGCCAACCGCCCGCCGCGCCCGCCAAGATGTCCAATGGCCAGTGAGCCCCCACCACGATCCGCGACAACCCGACCAGCGCCGCCAGGCCGAGCAGCGGGAGGGCCAGACGGCGTCGCCATGACTCCTTGAGATGCAGCAGTATGACCCCCACTATTGCGAACGCGGTGGTGGTATGGCCGGATGGAAACGCCATGCCGTAGTAGGCTCGACCGATGATGTGAAATTCCTCGCGGGGCAACACCAGCACCGGCCGTTCCACGGCAAGTCCTTCTTTGATTCCCTGCACGAACAGGGTAGCCAGCAATCCGGCCAACAGTGCGGCCCAGACGATCTCCGGCCAGCGCCGCACCACTGGCAGGAGCAGGATCAGGGCAATCAGGGCATTGCCCAACAGGGTCACATAGGCCCAGAACAAATCGCCGGTCCAGCCGTTCATGCGGTTGAGCGCCAGGAACAGCGGCTGGTTGGCTTGCAGGATCAGCACCGCCAGCAGACCGGCCAGCGCCGCCAGCGGCAGATCCCAGTACCAGGGATTCCAGGAACGGTTCGCGGCGCGTTCGTAAAAATTCATGGGATCGTGGAGTTCATGGTTGGGTCATCTGTCGGGAAAGCGTTGGCCGGCGGAGCTGACTCCGGCAACCATCGAACCAACGCGAGGCCGTGGCGCTGATAGAGCAATTCATAATCGCCCAAAGCCGGCAGCTTCGCGGTTTTGGTGAAGACCAAATCGCCCGGACGCGGGTCGCGCCGTTCGGCGATCCGGCCGCTATAGACGCTGAAGCTGGGCAGGTTGACGCCCCACATCACCGGCGTTGGCGAACGCTGGGCGGCCAGCAGGCCGGCCTCTTTGACCGGCTGCTGTAAAACGGCGGCGACCGTCGGCAACACTTGCAGGGAGACCAAGGTTACCAGCACCAACCCACTGACGCCCATTTTATAGGCTGGTGGGATGCGCCGTTCGCGCATGAAATAGCCGGTCAACGCCAGCGCGGCCACCAGCAGCCCATAGTACCAGGGCGTGAATTCCAGACCCGCCAATTGGGCGCTCACCAAGTCGTCCCGGACCTGCGGCAGGGCGAGGTGGACCAGTCCCGGTAGCGCCAGCAGTACGCTCAAAAACAGCAGATGCGGCAGCAGCAGCCAGCCGGCGGGACCGGGTCGCTCCGCGTCCAACTCCATGGCCATCAGCACGAACAGACCGGTGAAGCCGTAGAGCAGATAATGCGGCAACTTGGTGGCGGCCAGCGAAAAGAACACCAGCACGAAACCGAACCAGAGCAGTAGATAGCGGCCCAATGGGTCGGCGAACCTGGCGCGGCTCCGAGCCAGCACCCGCAGCAACACGGTGGTGTGGGGCAGCACCCCGACCAGCAGCACCGGCAGGTAATACCACCAGCCGCCGCCATGGCCCTCCAGCGGTTGCTGGAAACGATCCAGGTTGTGGCGCAGGATGAAGCCCTGCAGGAACCACGGGCCGTCCCGCAGCGACAGCGCGACATACCAGGGCAGGGCGATCAGCGCGAACACCGCCCAGGCGCGCCCGTCGATCGCCAGACGCAGCCAGATTCGCCACTCGCCCCGGCTACCGCAATACAGCAGGCTGACCGCCGCCGGAATCGCCACCGCGACGGGGCCCTTGGTCAGAAATCCCAACCCCATCGTCGCCGCGGCGACATACAGCCAAATCCGTCGCTCCTCGCGCAGGTACAGATACAGGCTCAACAGACTGGCCGCCAGCCACAGGTTGAGCAGTGCGTCGGCGGTGGCCGCCTTGCCGATCACCGTCACTCCCAGCGACGTCGCCATCAGCAGCGCCGCCAGCAGCGCACGGCGAGTATCGGCGACCCGACGAACGAAGCCGAAAATCAGCAGCGCCCAGGCCGTGGACGCCAGCGCCGAGGGCAGACGGAAGGCGAATTCATTGACGCCGAATAGCCCCACGCTGGCCGCTTGCAGCCAGTAGCTCAGAATCGGCTTGTCGTAGCGCGGCTGACCGTGCAGGCTGGTGGACAGAAAATCGCCGCGCAGGAACATCTCGCGGGTCGCCTGACCGAACGCGCCCTCATCCAGGTCAAACAGCGGCGCGGCGGCGAGCGGATAAAAGAAATTGAGGAACAGCGCCAGCCCCAACAGGGCGTATAGCACCCCATCGCCGCGCGGGATGGCGGGGAATAGCGAACGCGCGGGCCGCATGGCGGGGAGAGAGAAATACGATGGGACTCAGGGCTGGCGCTCGACCGAGCGGATTTCCATGCGCAGTTCTTCCTTGCCTTTCTTTTCCTGGGCGACCCGTACCGGTAGATAGTGCAGTTCGGGGGCGAACCAGAAGGTGGTGATCCGGGTTTTGCCGGGTTTGGAATGGCTGACGCGCATCGTGCGCAACACGCCGAGCGGAGTGTTCAGGGTTTCTTCGCCTTCGTTGCGAATTCGAAAGGTCTTGAGTTCGGTTTCGTCCACCAGGGTATAACGATCCGGCAAGCGGCCGCGCTGCAAGTCCCACATCACCCGCAGGTTCAGGCTCAGGGGATCGAGCACACCAGGCGCCAGCCGCAGTTGGGCTTGGTCCTGGTCGCTACGGGCCTGGACCTGGCCGGCGGGCCAGTCGAAGCTGAGTCGCACGGTCTGGGTTCGGCGGCGGGTCTCGGTCCGCCGTTCGTACTGGTCCGGCCAGACCTGACCTTCGCGGATTTGACCGCTCACGCTTTCGTCGAGCTGGCCCGATGCCAGCAGCGCGGCCAAGCCGTTGGGACGAACCTCGGTGCTCATCCGGTATCCAGCGGAACCGCTCGGCGCCAGGATCATGACCGCCTCGCCGAGCGAGAACCCGGAGCCATAGACTTCATAGCGCGCTTGAAAGGGCGCGACGGGCAGGCCAGCGGCGGCAGCGGTCGCGAACGATCCAAAGGCCAAGGCGCTGACGAGCGCGATGGCGCGGAGAAAAAGGCTCATGCGGCGGGGCGTCCTCGCGGGTTCGACCGCTGGCGGTCGGATTCAAAATTGACACCCCGCATGATAGAACATTCCAAACGGTCCGAACCAGCACGAGCCGCCCCGCCGGCGGAGCGTCAGTTGGGCAGTTGCGCGAGCTGCTGGCGGCGTTCGCGCAGCAATGCTTCGTAGGCGCGACTGAGCGCGTGTTCGTAGGCGCAATCGCCTTTCTCGCCCATTTCGTGCAGGCGGCCCTCGAAAAAGGCGATTTCCTGACGCAGGTAATCCGCCGCTCGGTAATCGGCTACCGGATGGCCGCGGCTAATGGGGTGAGTGCCAAACGCCAGTGGATCATGCATCAGTTTATCCTCCTATGGATGCAATTGTTGGTTTTCTATTCTTATAGCAGAATGCCGGTAATTAGTGAATTTTTCGTGACAGCCGCGTTAAAAATGCGCGTCACAATGTCCGAAACCGCATCGAGAAATCCACCGCGCGCACGTCCTTGGTCAGGCCGCCGATGGAAATATAATCCACGCCGGTTTCGGCGATGGGGCGCACCGTATCGAAATTGACGTTGCCGGAAGCTTCCAGCTTGACCTGCCGGTCAGCGATCCGGACAGCCACGGCCAGGGTCGCCAGATCGAAGTTATCGAGCATGACGATATCGGGCCGGGCGGCCAGCGCCTCCTCCAGTTCGGTCAGGTTTTCCACCTCGACCTCGACGGTGACGTCGGGATGGAGGTGGCGGGCAATGGCGATGGCCTGACCGATCGAGCCGGCGGCCATGATGTGGTTCTCCTTGATCAGCACGGCGTCGAACAAGCCGATCCGGTGGTTCTGGCACCCGCCGCAGCGCACCGCGTATTTCTGCGCCAGCCGCAAGCCGGGCAACGTCTTGCGGGTGTCGAGAATGACCGCGCCGGTATCCGCCACGAGATCGGCATAGCGGCGGGCCAAGGTGGCGGTGCCGGA
Organism: Candidatus Competibacteraceae bacterium; assembly: GCA_036796235.1. Taxonomy (GTDB): domain Bacteria; phylum Pseudomonadota; class Gammaproteobacteria; order Competibacterales; family Competibacteraceae; genus REEE01. The sequence continues at coordinate 4,304 of DAIRDI010000019.1, forward strand.
CAGCGCTTGCAGGAAGTTCAAGGCGGTGCGTTCGCCGGTCAGCAAAGCGCGGGCCGGGCCGCTCAGGACGCACAGCATCTGATCCGGTTCGATCCGGTCGCCGTCGACCGCCCGCCAGTCGGTAACGATATTCGCATCGAGTTGCTGGAATACAGCGTCGAACCAGGCCGTTCCGCACAACACGGCGGTTTCGCGGCTGATGACGGTCGCTTCCGCCTGGGTCGCTTCCGGAATCAGCGCGGCGGTCAAATCGCCGGCGCCGACATCCTCGGCCAGCGCCAAGGCAACGGTGGGATGGGGATCGGGCAGAGTCATGACGGTTCCTCGAACGGGGTTGGGAGCATACAATCCATAAGGCACCCCTCATTTCACCATACCCTTAACTGGAGATCACGCGATGCGAGCCCTGCTGTTTTTCGTGCTGCTGACCTTGGGCGCACCCACGTTCGCGGCGGAAGACGCCACGATCCACATCAATAACGCCTGGGCGGCCGAGACGCCGCCGACCGCCATGGCCGGCGCCGTTTATCTGGACTTCGTTAACGCTGGCGCGGCGGATCGCCTGATCGGCGCCGCGGTGGACGACGCGGTAGCCAACAAGGTCGAACTGCACACCACCGTTCTCGAAGAAACCGTGATGCGGATGCGGGAAGTCGAAGCGATCGACCTCGCCGCCGAGTCGACCACCACGCTCGGACCCGGTGGCCTGCACATCATGCTGATCGATCTACAACAGCCCTTGCGCGCCGGCGAGAGCTTCCCCTTGACGCTGGAATTCGAGAACGCGGGAACCCTGACGGCGTCGATTCCGATTCGCAAGCGTGAGGAGATGATGATGCCAGGGAAATCCGGGCACGATCACGATCACGGCCACGAGCATGACCACGACGAGCATGACCACGGCCACGAGCAGAAGCAGGAGAGCGGCCATAGCCACTAATCGCCATCCGGCGCGGCGCCGGGCGTTCGGGTAGAATCCGCCCGGCCAACTCGCTTGGAGCGTCCGCATGGAACTGATTCAGATCATCGTCCTGGCCCTGGTCCAGGGCATCACCGAATTTTTGCCGATTTCCAGTTCCGCCCATTTGATCCTCGTACCCATGCTGACCGGCTGGCCGGACCAGGGGCTGGCGTTCGATGTGGCGGTCCACATTGGGACGCTGGCCGCGGTCTTGCTCTATTTCCGGAGCGAATTGCTGGCCATGACCCGATCCTGGCTGGCCTCGCTGCGCGGGCGCGGTTGCGACGCCGACGCCCAACTGGCCTGGATGGTGGTGCTGGCGACCGTGCCGGTGGTGGCGGCCGGTTTTCTGGGCAAGGATTTCATCGAAAGCGATCTGCGCTCGGTCACGGTGATCGCCACCACCACGATCCTTTTCGGATTGCTGTTGGGTTGGGCCGACTGGCGCGGCCGGCGGGAGCGGGATGAATACACCCTCGGCTGGAGCGGAGCGCTGCTGATCGGGGCGTTCCAGGCGCTGGCGCTGATTCCCGGCGTCTCGCGCGCCGGGATTACCCTAACCGCCGGTCTGCTGCTGGGATTGACGCGGACGGCGGCGGCCCGCTTCAGCTTTCTCCTGGCGATTCCGGCCACGGCCGGCTCTGGGATATTGCTGACGCGCGATCTGCTGCGGGAACCGGCGGCGGTCGACTGGGGGGTGTTGGGACTGGGAGCCTTGATGGCGGGTCTCAGCGCCTATGCGTGCATCGCGCTGTTTCTGCGGCTGTTGCGCCATTCCGGCCTGTTGCCGTTCGTCATCTACCGGGTGGCCTTGGGCGGCGTGCTGTGGCTGTGGTTCGTCTGAGCGCGTTCAGGGCATCACATCCTCGCTGCGCAAATGGGACTCGGGCGGTTGCGGTCCCGGTTCGTCCGCGGGCTCGACCACAAACCGGGGACAGGGTTGCGTACTGGTCGCCCACCGCTCCAGAAATTCCCCCCAGTGCGGTTGCGCCTCCCGTCCGCCTTCCAGGAACTCGATCAAATTCCGGACGCTGGCGTTGTGGCCGCGGGCGCTGACCCGGCTGCTGAAATAGGCCCAGCGCAGATAGAGCAGGTAGGTGTTGAGCACGTCGCCTTCGCAGTAGCGATCCACCGCGGCGTTGTCGCCGGCCGCGATGTGTTCCGCCACGTCTCCGCCGTGGCCGTTCCATTTGCCCGGCAGACCGAGCGCCCGTGCGGTTTCATCCAGCCCCAGCCGAGGCGAAGCACCGTAGTCGCTCAGCACCTCCATCAGGTCGCAGTGCCAGTTTGGTTCGAAACGGTAGTCGTAGCCGTAGCGCGGTTCGGTGCGATGCCAGTTCAGCGCCGTGAGCCCGTGGATCAGCGAACGCTGTTTCAGCACGGGCAGATCGAAGCCGCGTCCGTTCCAGCTCACCACCCGGGGGCGGGTGTTATCCACCAGAGTCCAGAATCCGGCCAGCATCGTCCGCTCGTCGTTAGCGGACGCGCTGACCGCTTGCAGGCGGCGCACCCGGTAGCATTCGCCCGACCCATCGCGGTCGATGGCGGCCAGCAGAAAGCCCAGGGTGACCAGTCGGTGTTGGATCGGTTTGGGAAACCCGGCCGGATCGCGGTCGGCGGGCAGAATAGTTTCATCAGGAACGGTTTCCAGATCGATGACCAGAAGATGCGTGGGACCAGCGGCCATGGGGCGACTCCTCAAAAATGGCTTGCGGGTTCCCGCTCCTCTCGTGGCGAAGAACCCTTTGTGTTATGAATGATAGAATTTTACGCTCATCGGCGGTTAAAGCAGGAGACGATTGAATGGATGGATGCGATCCGCCGCATGGTGGACAACCTGACGACTCAATCTCGAATCGCCAGAGCAACATCGGATCAGTTTGCGAGCGGTTAGCAAGCAGGGGTTAGCGGCTGGCGGATAGAGGTTAGTCGGGATCATGAGCGTGTTGGCTATTATGACTATGATCAGCCTATAAATATGGAGGATGACCATGAAGATCATTGCTTCTAACCAAGCAGGTATGCCCCAATGACCGAAACCGAACCGCTACTGCGCGTCAAGAGCATTCAGGTGGACGGCTTGTTCGAGACCTTCGATCAGCACCGGGTCGATTTGAAACTCGACGAACGTGTGACCATTTTACATGGCCCTAATGGCGTTGGGAAAACCATGCTCCTGCAAATGGTCCATGCTCTATTGGATGGACGATACAGTTTATTCCAGAGGGCGCCTTTTCGGCGGTTTGCGCTGGAATTAACCGACAACAGGACGGTTGAGTTGACGCCGGGTCCGCTAAAAACGCCTGGCAAGCCACCCAAGACGTCCAACAAGATGCGCCAACAGTCTCTGCGTACCCTGCATCTGAAATTATTACAGGGCAGTAAACACATTGACTCTCATGACATCACCATCAATCAGGATGAGGTCATCGCGCTCGCGGACGCCATCGCGAACCGTATACCCTGGATTCATCGATACGCAGAGGATCTGTGGCTGGACGAACGGGATGATATCGGCATGCTGTCCACGGAAGAGTTGGTGGCGCGCTATGGTGATGAATTGCCATCGGGACTTAGGTCCACTGCGCGATCCAGCGAACCGGACTGGCTCAAAGGAGTCCGGGAACAGGTCAAAGCCCACTTCATTGCCGCTCAGCGGTTACTTCGTGTTGTTCCTCAGCATCCGCGCCCTTATCGTCCAGGGCCTCTCACCCTTTCCACGGTATTGGATTATGCGCGTGACCTGAAGGCGAGAATCAACGAAACAATGGCGCGTTATGGCCAACGTTCTCAGACGCTGGACCAGTCGTTCCCCCAACGCCTGCTGAGCAGCAGCGCGATGACCCTGCCCGTGCCGGCGCTCAAACAGCGTATGGAGGAGTTGGATGCGCTTCGCAACGAACTGAAAAATATCGGATTACTTGATAAGCTGGCCAGCCACCCGTTCGACACCGCCGCGCTGAGGACTCTTGAGCCAGCCCAGCAGACCGTCATGGCCCTGTATGTTCAGGACACTGAGCAGAAACTCTCCGAACTGGACGATCTCGCTCGGCGCACGCGCCTCCTGCTCGACAACATTAATCGTAAATTCCACCATAAACAGATTCGCATCGACCGGGAACTGGGACTTGTCGCGGAGGGCGATCAGGGCCGGTCATTAGCGCTCGACGCCTTGTCTTCCGGCGAGCAACACGAGCTGGTGCTTCATTACGACCTGCTATTTCGGGTACGATCCAATACCTTGGTCTTGATCGACGAGCCAGAACTATCCCTGCATGTCGCCTGGCAAAAAAAGTTCCTGCCGGATCTTCTTGAAATTGTCGCTACGGCACAGTTCGACGTCGTGCTGGCGACTCATTCGCCATTCATCGTGGGCGATCGATCCGATCTGATGGTGGGACTGGATGAGGGGCTGGCATGACGCTGATCGGCTATAAGGATGCGGGCGTCGTTGCGAGCGAGGTCATCATGACGCGCCAGCTCCATAGCGGCAGTTTCCTGATCGTGGAGGGCGAAGATGACTACAAGTTCTGGAGTCCGAGGGTCGCTTCTGGCGCGTGCGAGTTGGTCATCGGCAACGGCAAGCCCAACGTGGAAGGGGCGCTGATCCGTTTGGACCGGGGCGGCTTTCAAGGCGCGCTGGGCATCGTCGATGACGATTTTGACATTCTGGAGGGGCGATCCAGACCTTCGCCCAATCTGATCTCCACGGATGGCCACGATCTGGAAAGCATGTTGCTTCGCTCGCCAGCCTTGGATCGACTGCTGGCGGAATATGGCAAAGTAAAAAAAATCCGCAAGTTCGAAACGATTCATGGCGGTACGATCCTTGAGGCGCTTGTGGAGCGCGGCCTGGAATTTGGCCGGCTACGCTGGCTGGCATTGCGTGGTGGGTGGTCTTATCCCTTTAGAGATCGCGGGCCTGATCGGTTTTTGGATGAAACGACCTGGGAGGTCCGCCGCGACGACCTGCACGCTGAGATAATGAGAACGAGCGTTTTCGCTTCGATAGAGGAGTTGCGAGCTGCCCTCGCGGCGCTTCCGGCGGCTGATCCCTGGTCCATCTGCCAAGGTCATGACTTGATCAGCATCCTGCGCATCGGATTGAAAAAGGTGCTCGGCGATCTAAAATCCACCAAGGGCGTCAACGACATAGCGGCCATGCTTCGTAGCGCCTTCGACGATCAACAGCTTCATGGCGGCTATCTCGGGTCGGCGATTCGTTGTTGGGAAAGCGGCAATCAGCCTTATCGGGTGTTTTAGAGGCTGTAAAGCTGAGCTCTTGTTTTTAGGGTATATTTTCCGGTGACAGCCAGCAAGAACCTCCTACAAGCGGGCTTTTACGCATAGTCTGTTGATTTACCGTCATCGGTTTCATACAGCTTCCTAACAGGTTTGGCGACTAACCTATCCACTAACCAGCGATGCGATGAAACTCTCGCTCGCGAGACCCGGCGGCCGGCAATGCCGCGGCCGTTCGCCCGTTGGTTCGACCAGGAAAAACTCATGACCGCCAAGATTCTGATTCTCCCCGGCGATGGCATCGGCCCGGAAATCATCGCCGAAGCCGCGAAAGTGCTCGAATGCCTGCGCCAGGATCACGGCTTGGACGCAACGCTGGATTATGGCCTGCTGGGCGGTGGAGCGGTGGATGCGCTCGGCGAACCCTACCCCGAGGCAACCCGCCGCCAGGCCCACGCCGCCGATGCGATCCTGCTCGGCGCGGTCGGTGGCCCGCAGTGGGAATCCCTCGACCGGCCACTGCGTCCGGAACGCGGCCTGCTGGCCATTCGCGCCGATCTGGCGCTGTTCGCCAACCTACGCCCGGCCATTCTCTACCCACAACTGGCGTCCGCTTCCACCCTCAAGCCGGAAATCGTCTCCGGTCTGGATCTGTTGATCGTGCGCGAATTGAACGGCGACCTCTATTTCGGCCAGCCGCGCGGCATCCGCACCCTGGACAGCGGCGAGCGGGAAGGCTTCAACACCATGTGTTACCGCGAATCGGAGATCGAACGCATCGCCCGCGTCGCGTTCCAGGCCGCCCGCCAGCGGTCGCGCAGGGTCTGCTCGGTGGACAAGGCCAACGTGCTGGAAACCTCCGAACTGTGGCGCGAAGTCGTGACGCGGGTGGCCGAGGAATATCCCGACGTAGCCCTGTCCCATCAGTACGTGGATAACGCCGCCATGCAACTGGTGCGCGCTCCCAAGCAGTTCGACGTGATCGTCACCGGCAATCTGTTCGGCGATATTCTGTCCGATTGCGCGTCCATGCTGACCGGCTCCATCGGCCTGTTGCCATCGGCTTCGCTGGATGCGAACGGCAAGGGCTTGTACGAGCCGATTCACGGCTCCGCGCCCGACATCGCCGGTAAAGGCGTGGCCAACCCGCTGGCGACCATTCTGTCGGCGGCGATGTTATTGCGCCATACTCTGAACAGGCCCGAGCAGGCCGAGCGGATCGAACGCGCGGTCGGCCGGGTGTTGGATCAAGGGTTACGCACGCTGGACATCATGGCGGACGGTATGACTCCAGTCGGGACTCAGGCCATGGGCGACGCCGTCGTGGCGGCGCTGTGAGGTTTTGCCCCACAAAGAACTCAAAACCACTAAAATGGCTTTAAAGTTGTTGGTAAGTATTTCCTCCCCTCCCCTCCCCCACGACTGGGAGGACGAATCATAACGAGGGGTCGTATCATGGCAATGTCGGCAACGAATCGAGGAAGGCAATCATGCGAGTGGGTCTGGTGGGCTGGCGTGGGATGGTCGGTTCCGTATTGATGGAGCGGATGCGGGCGGAGCAGGACTTCGCCCTGATCGAGCCGGTGTTCTTCACCACGTCCAACGTGGGTGGCCAGGGTCCGGCCATCGGCCAGGACACGCCTCCCCTGAAGGACGCCCGGTCCATCGCCGAGCTCAAGACCCTGGACGTCATCCTCACTTGCCAGGGCGGCGACTATACCAACGAGGTCCATCCGCAGCTGCGCGCCGCCGGTTGGAAGGGCTACTGGATCGACGCCGCATCGACCCTGCGTATGAAGGATGACGCGGTGATCGTCCTGGACCCGATCAACCGCCCGGTGATCCAGGCGGCGCTGGCCAAGGGGGTGAAGGACTACATCGGCGGCAACTGCACGGTCAGCCTGATGCTGATGGGTCTGGGTGGGCTGTTCGCCCACGGGCTGGTGGAGTGGATGAGCGCCATGACCTATCAGGCGGCTTCCGGCGCCGGCGCGCAGAACATGCGTGAATTGATCCAGCAGATGGGCGCGATCCACGGGGCCGTGGCCGACCGACTGGACCAACCCGCCTCGGCGATTCTGGAAATCGACCGTATCGTAGCCGATACTCTTCGTTCCAGCGATTTTCCGACCCAGCATTTTGGCGCGCCGCTCGCCGGCAGCCTGATTCCCTGGATCGACAAGCAACTGGATAACGGGCAAAGTCGCGAGGAATGGAAGGGGCAAGCCGAGACCAATAAGATTCTCGACCGCGCGGAACGTCCGATTCCCATCGACGGCATCTGCGTGCGAGTGGGCGCGATGCGCTGCCACAGCCAGGCGGTGACCATCAAACTGACCCGGAACGCGCCGCTGGACGAGCTGGCAGGGATGATCGGCACGGCCAACGACTGGGTGAGAGTGGTGCCGAACGAGCGGGAACTCTCGATCCGCGAACTCACGCCCGCCGCGGTCACCGGCGCCTTGACCGTGCCGGTGGGCCGCCTGCGCAAGCTCAACATGGGGCCAGAGTATCTCGGAGCCTTCACCTGCGGCGATCAATTGTTGTGGGGCGCCGCCGAACCGCTGCGGCGGATGCTGCGCATCCTGCTGGAGTGATGAAGACTGAACCTCCCCTCGGCGTCGGTTCTCCGAACCGCATTCAAATCGCGGAAATGCCGATTAAGGAGTATCTTTAACAAGAGGCTTCGAGACGCCGGGGAGGTTGACGGTCTCGAAGCGGGAACGCCGCCGGCATCGCCGGCGGCGACATCCAAGCCAATCCCGCCGGCGTTCGAACGCCCGGCGGCGGAATGGAGACAGGTCCATGCCGACCAGGATATTACTCCGACTCTTCCTCTTGGCCGGGCTGGTGGCGCCGTGGTGCGCCTTTGCCCTGGGCGTCGGTCCGCTTGAGGTGCGTTCGGCGCTCAATCAGCAATTCGAGGCCGAAATCCCCCTAATTATCAATAATCCCGCCGAGCTGATCGGTCTGACCGCGCAGATTCCACGCCAACAGGACTTCGATCGGGTCGGAATCGAGCGACTGCAATTTTTCTCAAAACTCCGCTTTGCGGTGGAGACCCCGCCCGGCGGCCCGAACATGATCCGGATCCGCTCGACAGAACCGCTCCGAGAGCCCAATTTCAACCTCCTGGTGGAGGTGACGTGGCCTCGGGGCCGGTTGTTCCGGGAATTTCCAGTTCACCTGGACCCTGAATTGTATGCCAACCGCCGGGAGCCGCCCCTGCCGCCGCTGGTGATCCCACCGCTCGCTGAGGTTCCGCCCATCGCCGCCGCGCCGCCGGGTCCCGCCCTCCCGCCGGCGCCGCCGGTCAGCTTCGAAGGCGCTTCGTCTTACGGACCGGTGAGAACCGGTGAGACCTTGATCGGGATCGCCAACCAAGTCCGACCCTCGACCGCGATCAGCCTGCCGCAAATGATGGCGATCCTGGTGGCCGGAAATCCGGAAGCCTTCATCAACGGCAATCCCAGCCGGCTGCGCGCCGGTTCGGTGCTCAGGGTCCCGTCCGCGCAGGCGCTGATGCCGGGCTTGCCGACCCCGGATCTGGCCGCGCCGCCCGCGAGTGATTTGCTTCCTGAGTTCCCGGTATCCACGCTGGAGCCCACCGCGCCGCCGCCGGCGCCGCCGGAGACTCTGGAGCCCGTGACGCCTATCGCGGAGCCACCGGTGCTGGTCGCCGAGCCTGAACCCGTTTTGCCACCGCCGCTGCCTGTCGAACCCTTGCCGGAGATCGTGCCGGAAGCTAGCGTTCCATCGGTGGTGGAAACGCCACCCGCCCCACCAGTCGAGGAGGCATCCGCCACCACGGAACCGCCCACCGCCGCGGTCGAGCCGCCACCGACGGTCGCGCCGGTTCCGGCCGCTTCGCCGCCGCCTGTGGAAACCGATTCCGCTTGGTGGAAGAATCCAGTGGTTTGGCTGGCTATCGCCTTGATCCTGCTAGCGGTCGGCGCGGTATTGCTGCTGCCGCTGCTGCGGCGACCCGTTCGCCCGAAGCCGGCGGCGAAGGGGGCGGAATTCGTTGCCGAACCGGCGGCCGCCGCCGGGGTCCCAGCAGCCTCGACCACTCAAACCCAAGCGAGCGAGCCGAGTTCGGTTCGACTGAGTACGGGGCCGTCCAGCGCCGCGACCCCGCCGAAGCCCAAACCGATTAGCGAGTTGCTAAAGGAGATCGATCAAGTACCCAGCGCCTACCCACCGTCGCCAGCGCCGGGGGGCAAAGCTCCCACGCCCGGACGGCCGCCGGAACCACCGCGGCTCCCGGACGCTGAACCCCCCACGGCGTCGGTGACCCGCGTCCCGACGCCGTTTGCGCCCGCGCCAACCTCGCAGCAGCCCCAGACCCCGCCGCCGGACTTGCCTTCGGAGCTGCGCCTCGGCGATCTAGAGTTCGATTTCGACGCCTTGGGTCTGGAAAATACCGCTCGGCCACCGAATGAGTTGCCGCCGCTACAAATGCAACCGATCACGCCAGGACCACGAACAGACCTGCCGCCGTTGGACTTCGGCTTTTCCGAGCCGATGACCGAACCGGCTAAGGTCGCGCCTGCTCCAGAGGAACAACCCACGCCTCCAGTGGTGGATCGGCAATTCGAGTTCACCGATGTCACTCAGGACATAAAAGCTCATCCTGGCGATGAGTTATTGAAACTGGATGAGGACTTGCGGAGCTTCGGCGCTGATTCGCTGGATCTGGGCAAGATGGAAGGATCGTCCGGCGGCGGCGATAACACCGCCGATTACGTGGAAACCAAGATGGATCTGGCCACCGCTTATCTGGACATGGGCGATCAAGTCGGCGCGCGCAGCCTGCTGGATGAAGTCCTTAAGGAGGGAGATTCCTCTCAGAAACAACGGGCCGAGGAGCTGCTCAAAAAGATGGGTTAACGACTTGGCGGGCTGCTCGCTTTTCAAACCAAACCAAACTACCACCCCTCTCCATCCGGGAGGGGTTTTTTTATCCTGCGGGTTACCGCAACTGAACCGTGGTCACGGGTTCGGCCAATGCGAGGGTTCGGGTCGAGGCGCCTTGTTGGGCGAGGCGCGCCATGGTGCCGGCCGGCAGCCACACCATGGCGCCGGCCGGCAATGGAACCCGGCCGCTCTGGGCCACCGGCTTCCAGGCCCGGTTCAGAGCGTTCAACTCTCCCAGGTCGACCTCGTAGTAATTCGCCAGGGTCGGCGCATCCACCGGTTGCCGGAGCCGAATCCGATCCTGCCGCAAGGGTGGTTCATAACGGACGCCTTCCGGGAAAAACCGCTGAGGATTGCGGGCGATCTCGCGAACCGCCAGGAACTCCACGTAGAAATTGCGTGAGGCGAACCCGAATCGGGATCCTGAATAATCCCGCACGATGGCGACGAAATCATTGCCGAATTCCGCTTGAGCGCGGGACATGCCGCCAATCCCATGATTGTAGGACGTCAGGGCCAGCGGCCAAGCGCCCAAGCGATCATACGCGCTACGGAGATAACGGGCCGCGCCTTGCGCCGCGGTCACCGGATCGCGCCGTTCGTCCACCGCCGCGTTCAGCATCATGAACTCCCGCGCGGTGGCGGGCATGAATTGCCACATGCCCACCGCGCCGACCGAAGACGCGGCATGATTCTGAAAGGACGATTCAATGTGCGGCAGGTAAGCCAGATCCTCGGGCAGACCGGCCTCCCGGAACACGCCGCGGAAAGCCGCATCGTAGCGGCCGCTGATTTCCAGACCGCGCTTGAAGCGCTCGCGCATGCCGCGCTGGCTACGCAGCCGCTCGCTGGCCCCAACAATGGCGCCAGGACCACCGCTGCTGGCCCGAATATGGGTCGCCAAGGACTGCTCGGGGGGCGTCAGCGGCGCGCCGCTGGCGATCTTGAATTCCAGTTGGCTCAGCATGGCCCGCAGATGATCCTGGTGGGCGCTGACGAAAGCGCGCTGCTCGGACGTTTGGCTGTCGCCGACCGGGCCGGGCAGGGTGAGCACGCCGTACACCAGATCGAGATGGCGGTTATCGTGCAGCGCGACCTTGTGGCGACCCCAAACCGCGAAGACGTGTTGCCAGAACCTGACCTTGGGTCCGAATTCCGGTGGCGCGGGGAACATGGCGTCGCCGGTCATGACGAATGGCGGCAACTGGGGTTTCGGCATGGGCGGCGCCGTTGGAGCGGCGCAAGCAGCCAGGATCAACATCGTCAGAAAGACGGTGAATCCGCGCAGTCGTGCTAGCATCGGCAGGTTCTCCCTGGTGGTTTGGGTGAAAGCATGGGTCATAAGGGGTTGTTTTTTGTTCTTTATTCGACGCCCCGACCACTCAAGGAACGAGGACGCCCGAAAAACTCAAGGTCCAATAACCATCATCATCCGCTGGCCCCAACAGGTTCATCGCCTGGCGCAGGGCCTGATCGCCGGCGTCGCGGACGGCCGCCCGGCCACTGAACTGGTAGCCGCCATCCGGCGCCAGATTCAGCATCCCATCCAACGCCAGCGGCCCACCGTTGTCCTGAATCGCGCCCTGGATGCCGTTCGGCTCGGCCGGACGCAACTGAGCCACGAAATCGCCGAAATGCAGAGGCTGGCCCAGCATGGCGCGCGCGTTCGACAGTGCTATCGTCCCTTCGGCCGCTTGCGGCTGGCCAGCGGCGTTCAGTCGCAACTCGCGCAGGCTGAATTCAACGCTCCCTTGCCCTGGAAGCTGCGCGTGTCCGGCCAAGGCGATCAGCGTGGCCAGCGGCAACCGACCGTTCAGGTCGCGAAAGCGTACCCGGCGCTCCAGGTTTACCGCGACGTTTCCTGTCAGTTTAACGCCCGGATCGTCGACGTCCAGTTTGAATTCCAGCCAACCGCTCGCCAGGGCTCGGGGCCGCCAGCTCCAGGCTGCTCGTTCGACGTAAACCCCGCGCCAGCGCAGTCCTTGCGCCGAACCATCGGTCGCCAGGCCGGCCGCCGCCCGCGCGCTGAAATCCGGCAACCGCCGCGCCACGAGATCGGTCGCCAGCATGGCAGGCGCCTGTAGCACCAGAAACCCTGCAAACGCCAGCACCCCCAGCAGCCCATAGCTCAACCAACGCTTCATGACCGGGCGCTCCGCACGATGACGCGGGCGTTCACTCGCCCCGCGGCGCTGGTCCGATCCACGCTGAGGTTGACAATGGCCACAAAGTGGTCGCGCTCCAACTCGCCCAGCCAAGCGATCAGCCTGTTGAAATCGACGGCTTCCAGTTGCGCGCTGAGCTGGTCGGCGCCTTGTGGCGCAACCTGCTTCAGGGCGTCGCCCAACCCAGACGCCCGCGCGGTCTGATCGACCACGGTCAACAAGGAACGGCTCTCATCGGCGGGAGAGGTTTCGCCCGCCCCGCCCAAGCGCCCGATTTCCCGGGCGGCTTGTTGCATCCAGGCCAAATCGGCGCGCAGTTCGGCCACGCTGCGTTGCAAGCGGCGGCTATTGGCCTGAAACGGCTCCCAGAACAGCAGGTAGAACAGCAGCGCCAGCGCCAGCGCCACGCCACCGGCCACCAGCCCGCGTTCCCGGATGCTCAGCGCTTCCCACCAGGCTTTCATCGCGCCTCCCAGACCAGGGTGACTTTGCTCTCAACTTGCCCGTCCCGCTGGGTCGTGCGCATCTCGACGCGCAGTCCGGGCTGCTGGTTCAACCGTTGCTGGAGCTGATCCAGAACCGCCGGACTGCCTCCCTGCAAATCCATATTCAACTGTCCGTCCCGATAACCGATGGCGCGCAGGGTTACCTCCGGAAAGTCGGTCAACGGCTGCCCTCCTTGGTGGAGCAGGTCGAGAAAGTTTGCGGCGCTCGCCCCGCTGGGCTGTAGCTCCCGCAGGCGGGTCTCCAGTTGCACTCGGGGATTCACGATCCGGGTCGCGCCCGGGACGGTCTCCTGGTAAAGACGCTCCATCTCAGCCCGCAACGCCACTTCCTCCTCTCGCAACCACGCCTGCTCGTGGATGTGCGAGATGCCCTGCGCCAGCAGCCACAACCCCGCCAGCACCGCCGCCGCGCGCCAGGGCCGCAACCAGCGCCCCCAATGCGCGCGGCGACTGAACGGCCCCTGCAGCAAGTCGAGCGAGTCGCCCGGATGATAAGCAGCCGCAAACACCGCCAGCGGTTCGATCGGGTTGCCCTCGCTCTGCAAAGCCAGGTCGGTCGTGGCCAGGTCCGACGGTGGGCCGCCCCACACCCGAAGCCGTTGCGGGCGGGCGTCGCCGGCCTCGGCCAAGGATTGATTCAACAACAGCTCCAGCATTCCCCGCTCCGTGGCGAAGCCTTGCCAGCGACCGACGCGCACCACGACTCGCTCTTCTTCCAGCAGCATGCTCCATTCACCCTCCTCCCAGGGGAGCAGCAGCGGATCTGGCGCGACAGCGGCTGGAATCACGCCCGCCGCTGCGCAGGTTTCCAGCCAAGCGCGCAACACCGCCTGCTGGATCACCGCCACCGGCAGGCCGCCGTCCTCCGGTTGGTTGCCCAGCGCGAAGTGTAAGCCCTCGATATCTTCGACCACTTGGTCTTCCAACGCGTAAGGCACGGCCTGTATCCAGGTGGCCCGCTTGCGGCTGGGCAGCGGAACCCGGTGCAAGGTCACCATTTCCCCGGGCGCGACCAGAACCAGCCGCGCGCCGCCGCTGGTTTGAGCGGCCAACTCGTCGAGCGCCCCGCGCTGGATCGCTCCGTCGGGGCGCAGCCATTCGACGCGATCAGGGGCGTGAAAGCGAAAGAAGGTCAGTTGAGCAGGCAAGGTGTTTTAATCCTGATGGCCAAAGCTGCGTTGCAGGACGCGGATGCCATTTTTATCGCGCTTCAAGATACTGTAGAGCATCGCGCGTCCGTCGCCCACCCGCGCCTCGGCTCTTAAGCGGAAATAATCGCTGGAGACATCCAGCAGTTCCTTGATTGCTGGCGTCACGGGGAGGAGATCGACTGCGTTCAGAAACTCATCGACGTCCTGATAGCCTTCGTCCGGACGATTTTCCAGCAGACGTTCCACGTCGAGGGGATCGAGCTCGTCACTCAGCGCCGCCAGCACCAGGGCTGGCGCGGCATTGACGTTCAACTTCGTGCCGGGCGGCAGCACGCAGACCAGGGGTACCAGTTTATCGTAAATTTCCCGATTCACGCCCTTGACCAGGCGTAGCTCCGATAGGTCGCGCATCGGTCGGTTGGCGGCCAGATACGGAGGGTCCAGCACCAGATAATCGCTATCCTCGGCGCCATAGGGAAA
>DAIRDI010000020.1:0-18668 GCA_036796235.1 Candidatus Competibacteraceae bacterium
GTTGGATCAACCGGCGGGGTGACTATTGGGGCGGTGGCGGCAGTTGGGTCAATCGCAGTGGCGGTGGGGGCTGGATCAATCGCCGTGGCGACTGGTTCAACCGCGGCGGTGGCTGGTTCAACCGCGGCGGTGGATGGTCCAATCGCGGTGGCGGCGGCTGGCACAACCGCAGCGGCGGCGGCTGGCACAACCGCGGCGGCGGCGGCTGGCACAACCGCGGCGGCGGCAGTTGGGTCAATCGCTAACCGAGTTTTATCTCGCCCTGAGAGGGACCGCGCGACGGCTAAACCAGCCAGCCGAAGCGCGGTTCTTGGCCGACGCCGCCTGGATCTGGCTGGAACCCGGTCAGACGCTGATGCTCGACCTGGCGTAACTATTCCACATGGCCTATTCGACGGGTTAATCGTGCTTTGAATGTTGATCCCGCAAGGGGATCTTCCCGTGTTCTTCATACTTTTTCCTGGCGCTGGGACGGAATACATACAGCACGACAAGAATGAAGGCGACCGGAATACTGATGAACCAGCCGTAATCCAACAGAAATTGCATGAGTGCTTGCATGGGTTTTCTCCTGGTTCGATCCACGTCTGGAAGACGACTCGACGTCACTGGCGTATAAAGCAAACGTACCCGAATCACAATACCCGCGGCTACGGGCCAAGTTGTTGGCCAAAAACTCACCGTGTCCATTCAATTCGCGATCGCGATCACCCATCTGGTCAGCCGCAGGCGACCTACGCTGGTCTCGCTGGTCGGCATCGCGCTGGGCGTGGCGTTCTTCCTGGCGGTGTCGTCGCTGATGCGCGGCTCCGAGCGCGATTTCATCAAGCGGCTGGTCGACAACAGTCCGCACATCACGGTCTATGACGAATACCGCCATCCCCAGCCACAGCCGGCTCGGCTGCGCTGGCCCGACGGCGCGGTCGAACTGCGTCGGGTCAAACCGTTGACCGAGGTGCGCGGCATCCGCGGCCATGCTGAGAAACAGGCGTTCATCGAGCCCTTGCCCCAACTACGCGTCGCGCCGGTTCTGGTGGGCTCGGTGGTGGTGAGCTTCGCCGGGCGCAGCGAAGGCGTCACTCTCAACGGTATCGTGCCGGCGCAAATGAAAGGGGTCTCGACCATCGAGGACAAGATGGCCCAGGGTTCGCTGGACACGCTGGCCGCCAATCCCAACGGCATCGCGATCGGCGAGGGGCTGGCCAAAAAGTTCGGTCTCGCCATGGGCAGCGTGGTGAACGCCGTTTCCCCGGGGGGCGAGGTGCGCACCCTGAAGGTGGTCGGCATCTTCCGCACCGGCAACACCGGTTACGACGAAACCCAGACCTTTGCTCTGCTGAAACGGGTCCAGGGATTGCTGGACCGGCCCGACCGGGTCAACCGCTTCGTGCTCCAGCTCGACGATCCCTATGCGGCCCGCGAGATCGCCACCGTCATCGAACGGCGGATCGGTTACAAAACCGTGTCCTGGCTGGAAGCTTCGGAAGATCTGATGAGTGTGCTGTTGGTGCGCAACCTGATCATGTACAGCGTGGTCTCGGCGATCCTGGTAGTGGCCGCCTTCGGCATCTACAACACCATCTCGACCATCGTCATGGAGAAAACCCACGACATCGCCATCCTGAAATCCATGGGCTTTCACGCCCGCGACATCCGCCGGATCTTTCTGACCGAAGGCGTCATGCTGGGCCTGCTGGGCAGCCTGCTCGGACTGGGATTGGGTCTCGGGCTGATGTGGTTGCTGGCCCAGGTTGAGATCAAGCCGCCGGGCGCCACCGACCGCGTGCATCTGCCGATCTACTGGGGTTACGAACAGTATCTGCTGGCGGCGGGGTTTGCACTGATCTCGGCGGTGGCGGCCGCCTATCTGCCGGCGCGCAAGGCCGGCCGGGTCCAACCGGTGACGATCCTGCGGGGGATGGGGTGAATGAAAATCCTCTCACCCCGATTTCCGTTGCGACTCCGCTCGGCATCGGCGCTTCCGTGGGAGCGGAAGGGAGCGAACGATTGAGCTCCATATTGGCGGCCGAACAACTCGGACGCACTCTTCCCGGCGAGGTGCCGGTGACCCTGGTGCAGGACATCACTCTGGAGGTGGCGCGCGGTGAGTTCGCGGTCATCATGGGGCCGTCCGGGTCCGGCAAATCCTCGTTGCTATACCTGCTCGGCCTGCTTGACACGCCGACCGCTGGCCGGGTGCTGCTCGACGGTCGGGATACCTCCGGTTATGGCGAGGACGACCTGGCGGCGACCCGGCTGGAAAAGCTCGGGTTCGTGTTCCAGTTTCATTTCCTGCTGGCCGAATTCACCGTGCTCGATAACATCCTGCTGCCGATGCGCCGGCTGGGGAGGCTTGCGGAAGCCGCCGCCCGGGAGCGGGCCGCCGATCTGCTGCGGCAGTTCGACTTGCCCGATCAGGGTCGCAAGCGTCCGCATCAACTGTCCGGCGGCCAGCGTCAGCGGGTCGCCATCGCCCGGGCGCTGGCCAACGATCCGCCGGTGGTGCTGGCCGACGAGCCGACCGGTAACCTGGACAGCCGCGCCGCGGCCAACGTCCGGCAAATCCTGCGTGACCTGACCCGGGACTTGGGGAAAACCGTGGTCGCCGTCACCCACGATCTCACCTTCGCCGCCGCCGCCGACCGGTGCATCGGCATCGTCGATGGCCGGATCGATCCAGACTGGCGCGCTTGACCGGGGATTTCCAGATTCGCGGGCGATGGAGGGAAGGTCAGGGCATTATTCCACGTGGCATATTCCGCGGGGAAAGAGCGGGGATTTATGCCACGTGGCATATTCCGGAAGTTAATCTTGACGCCATCAGCTTTCACACATAGCCTGTGTCCACAGTAACCGTGTGGAAGGATAATCATGAATATTACCCTGGCTGTTGACGAACAGGTTGTGGAACGGGCGCGCAAGGCGGCAAGGGCGATGGGTAAAAGTCTCAACCAGGCGGTGCGCGACTACCTCGAACAGTTAGCCGGCGCCGATCAGAACGCGCTTCAAATCGAGAGGTTCGTCGAGTCAGCTCGGAACAGCCCTGGGCGGCTCGACGGCTGGCGGTTTAATCGGGATGAATTGCATGACCGTTCGTAGTTTCATCGACACAAATGCCTTGATTTTGATGGACAACTCCCAAATGCCGCAGGTCAGCCTTGGGTAGGGCAAACAAGCTGGCATTCTGCTCCCAGTGAGCGGGTTGCGTCATGCCCACCAGAACCGAGGTCACGCCGGGAATGGAGCGGCTGAACTGGATCGCTTGAAGCGGGCCGGTCAAGTCGGAGATACCGTGGTCCTCGTCGAGCGCGGGCGCGCTGACCAACTCGCCTTGCAGCAGCGCACCGTTGGCGATGACGGTTAGGCCCAGGTCGTATGCCGCTCGCAACAAGGACACGGGACTTTCCGTCCTGCTGGCGATCTGGTTGCGTAACAGAATAGCCTCCGGCGCCCACAGCCCAACGGGTAACTGGATGAAGCGGAAATGCCCATCGGACCCGGCAATGGCTTGCACTATCACGCACAGATCGGCCAGGGAAAGATAGTCGGGCGCGGTTTCCACCTGGCGGAATCCACTCCACGCGGAAACCCCATAGGCGTCGATCCAACCCCGCAACACCAGTTCTTCAAGAACTTCCACGCACGAGGCAAAGGTCTGGCGGTATTCTTCGCGCCTCCGGGCCAACCGGAACGCATCAAGGTTATGCAGGAACAGGCAATCCACCGTCTCCAGTCCCAGCCGTTGCCGTGACCTCTCCACCTGCCAGCGCAGATAAGCTGGATCGAAGCAGAGTCCGTCAGGCAACACAGTCAAACGCTCCAGACCATCGATATCGCCGGCTGCCAGCGGCCCGATCGCGGACGGGGGAACAATGCCGGCCTTCGTGGCGACAAAAATCTCGTCGCGGCGCGCCAAGCTATTGGTCTGCAACGCGGCGATTCCTTGGCCTACCGCCTGCTCGGCGTTGCCGTCCGCATAGTTGGGAGCCGTATCTATGACATTGCAACCCCGCGTCACCAGGTACTGGACCGCCGCGGAAAGTTGCCGCGTCCGCGAGGGGTGATCCATGGCTGAATAAGTCCCCAGACCCACGGATGACAACCAGCGCCCGCCGTCCTGCGTGAAATGGTCGTGGGCCAAGTCGGGAAAGCGGTCGCGGAAGCGTTGCGTCCCGTCGGGCGTACATCGGCCGCCGAGAGGCGGCACGCTAAATCGCCTCGATGAACTGGTTGACCAGAACGTGATCGGTCACTGGCTGGAACTCTCCGTCGCCGAAGTGAGCGACATACTCCTGCCACGGCCCTTCGCAGAGTGGGTCGAGCAGGCAGGCGCCGCAGGCGGCGGGCTTGGTTTTAATCTGGCCGCGCGCCGCGCTCCAATCGATGGTATCCCCGGTCATCGACATCTCGATCAGCGTTTCCGAGCCGCGCAGCCGCTCCCGTAGAAACACCAGGTCGAGACTGGAGCGCCAAAAACGGATATCGCGCACCACGCAATAGGGGATGGTCTCGTAGCTGATCTCCACGGGGAAGGTTGCCGGGTCGGCGGTCAGAATCGCCTGAATGACTGCCGCAACCGCGTCGTAGCGGGGCACCACCTGCTGAAAGATCCGGCGGGAGAAATCCTCGGCGTGAGGGAAAGCCACCACGCCCTCGTCGATGTTGAGGCGTTTCAACAGGTGGAGCGTTGCCACGATCCCGGCCAAATTGATCCGGGAGATCACCAGCTTCCCGCACACCCGGAAACCCTCCTGCCGCAGGGCCTCGATACCGCGTATCGTCTGGCGGAAACTGCCAGGGCGACGGGTCACCGCGTCGTGGATGACCTCATCGGGGCCGTGGAGGGCAATGACAAACTGGAGGCGGTCGGGGTCGGTCACCTGTCTCAGGAAGGCGCGCCGACTCGGTCGAGCCAATTGTCGGCCGTTGGTCTGGATCACGACGGTCAAACCCTGGGCCAGGGCGAACAGCACCAGATCGGGGAAATCCGGGCGTACCGTCACCTCGCCCCCGGTGAGCGTAATGTGGGAGAACCCGCGTTCCGCCGCGCTCGCAATGAGTTCCTGCACGCTGGCCGTGTCGGCATCCAGGCCGTTGCCCGAGCGCTGCTGGGCCTTTTTCACCGGTTCCATGATGCAATGCACGCACGCATTGTTGCAGGAAAGGCCGACCTTGATGTCACAGAGCACGGTAGTATCCTCTGGGCCGCGTCAGCTCGCGGCCATCTCTTCGGGTGCAAAATAGGATTCGAGCGGGTCCAGCATCGGGCGGCGGGATGGCGGGCGGGTGGGTAAAGCCAACAGTTTGCCGGCATCGCGCAGCACCAAGCCGAGTTTAACCAGTTGATCGAGGATGCTGTCGAACGCGGGGTCGCGACCCCATTCCAGACGCAGTTTCCGTTCCAGCTTCGGGCGTTGGGTATCGTCCAGTATCGAGACGGCCAGCCCGCTCAACTCGAACCTCCGCTCGGTATCGCCGCGCCGGTCCACAACCACCCGGTCATGATCCCCTGGCTGGTCAAGCAACAGCGCGCCGGCGCCATAACGTTCGTGCCAGCGGACACACAGGCTGTGCGCTTGTTCCAGCAGGCGGGTCGGCAGCGGGGCGCGGTTGTGAAACTCCAGGTAGAAGGGTGCCAGTCCCCCGGCCTCGAACCCGGCGTCGAGCCAGCGGTAGTGGCGATGCGGCCGAATGTCCGTCAGCCCGTAGGCTCCAGCCTGATCGAGAATGGGCGCGCGGTATTGCAATTGGAAGGGCACCAGGGCGGTGGGTGGCGGCAGGTGGAACAACAGTGGCAGGAGGCCCAACATTTCCTCCAGGTCAGCCGGGGTGGTGGACGGAAAATCCAGGATCAGGTTGTAGCCCACCTCGATGCCGCGCTCGTAAGCCAGCTTCAAACACCGCACGTTCGTCAATAGGTCTGCCGGCTTGCCCATGCGGCGCAGCACCCCGCTGTGAAAGCTCTCGATGCCCACCTGAATGGTGTCGAAACCGGCGCGACGGATCTGGTCGAACTGGCGTTCGCTCAAGCCGGCGGTGAACTCGGCAAATATCCCGGCGGCTTCCCGGCCCAGCCCCTCTCCATGGTCAGAGCCCAGCAGGCTCACCGGGAAAGCCGTATCGGCGAATTCCACGCGCCGCCGGCCATGGCGACTCAGCAATTGGCCGAGGCAGGCGCCGACCCAGTCGGCTGGATACACTTCGCAGCCGGGTTCCAGGTTCTGCGCGCAAAACACGCAGCGCCCGTAGTGACAACCCCGCGACGCGACCGCAACCACGCTGGCCGCGGGCCGCCACACCTCGGGCAGGTCGGCGAAGTACTCTTCATAGTCCGGCGCCACGGGCGTTACCGCCGAACCGCTCGAACCATTGAGGAACACCCTTTCCGCCGGCGCTTCCGCGCACACGTAGCGCAGCAACGCCTCCTCCCCCGGCCCGGAGATGACGCAGTCGATGCAGGAAAAACTCTCCAAAAAACCCTGTCCCAGCTTGCCATGCAGGTTGCTGCCCCCGAACACGGTCCGAATCTTGGGATGGTTCCGCTTGATGCGCTCGGCCAGCGCCAGGGAGGCGAACACCTGATTGAAGGTGCAGGTCAAGCCCACCACGTCCCACTCCCGCCAGGCGATGGCGTCGTGGAGCGCATCGAGGAACGCGCGGACGGCGCGGGCGATGGAGTGGATCTGTGATTCATCAAGTTCCCCGGTCTCGACAGTTCCGCAACCCAGGCTTTCGGGAGAGGGTCTTCGCCGTGAATGCCGACAGTAAAGAAACTCTCCGCCAGCAGGGGAGGCAGCTTGTCGGCGAGCCGGTTGTAGGTCTCCGCGCCCAGCCGGCGCGCCAGGTCGAGGTAGGGATAGCGGGCCTGGGCCGCCACCCCGTGGGCGCGCAGGTAAGCCTTGAGCAGTCCGACCTGGATGGAGGGGTAATCCCAGCGGTTCCACGGCATGGCCAGTAGCAGCACCCGGGGTTCGCCGCGTCCGGACTTCATTGCCCGCCGCCCTTCAACGCCCGACGCCCAGCGCCCGCGCCAGACGCTCGGGCAAGTTAGCCGGGTCGGCCAGGTAATCCAGCGGGCCGAACGGTGTCTGCTCCAAGGCCCAACCACAGCGGCAACCGCCGCGACAGGCGAACCCGAAACCGCAGTCCTGGCAGATGGCGGGTAGTTCGGCAAAGTCCTGCTCGACCAGCGCCCGGCTGGCTTCGCGGAGGCCGTGACGGGCATCGACCGCCGCCCGGCGCGAATAGCAGCGCACGACCTCGCCCGTGGGGGTCACCGTCAAACTCTGCACCGGGCCGCAACCCCGTCCCCCCGCGAACAGTGTGGCGGCCTCCCACGGATCGTCCAGTGCGCAGAAGGGTACGGCCAGGCCGAGCGTCAGATCTTCCCATCGTTCCCGCTGGCGGGCGGCCGCCAAGTGGCGCGCCAGCACCGTCAGGTCGGCGCGCGATACGGGGCGTTCGTTTCCCGCCTGCGGTTCGGCGCGCAGCGGTACCCAGCGCGCGAAGCCCAGAGGTTCGAGCAGTTCGACAAAATCGGCGAAACGTTCGATGTTCTCGCGGGTCATCACCGACAGAATCTCCACCGAGTAGCCGTAACCCGCCAGGTAACCCACGGCTTCCCACTTGCGCCGCCAAGCTTTCCGACTTCCTGTGATGCGGGTCATCGCCGGCTCGTCGGCCGCCGGCAGCGAAATCTTGAAACAGTCCACCAGACCCCGCAACGCCGCGAGGCGCGCCGCCGTCAAGGCCGTGCCGTTGCTGTTGACGGTCACATAAAACCCCAGGCCCTTGGCCTGCTCCAGGTAGCCGGTGATGGATTTCAGCAGCGTCGGCTCGCCGCCGGTCAGCCGGATGGTGTCGATACCTTCTTCGCGGGCCTGGGTCAGGAAACGGCGGTAGGTGGCGCGATCCAGAACCTGATGACCGGCGGCGCGACCGAAATCCTGGTGGCAGAACGCGCAGGCCAGGTTGCACTGGTCGGTGATCTCGAACTTCAGTTCCAGGAACTCGTCGGCCGCCAGGCTCGCCAGTTGGTTGGCGAGGTAGTGGGGGGAACGCCGGGCGAACTCGGCGCCCGCGGGGGTCGTGAAACAGCGGGGATCGAACCCGCGTTCCCAAGCCAGCCGCAACCGGTCCGCGTCCCGCAGGCAGGCGGCGATGTCTCCCACCGCCGGTTCTTCCTCGGCGTGATGCCGGATGGCCTCCACCACCGCGGCCCGAACCGGCGCGGCGAGGCAGTGCCCCAGCCACGGTTCCAACACCAGGGCGGCGATCTCGGCCCCGAGAGCCGCGTGCCCAGGGTCCGCCGCGTCGTCGGACCGGCCCGCGTCGTGCAACAGACCGGCGATCATGGCGGGCAGCGGGTTGCGGTCCAGCTTCAGCGCCAGCAGCGCGGCGACCCGCGCCACGAACACGCTGTGCCCGAACCCGTGGTAGCCGCTGTCCGGCTGTTGCGAGTAGGGGCGGGCTCGGGGGGCCAGGTCGCGTTCCAGCCAGCGCAGCCATGCGGCGGCGTGAGTCGAGGGGGAAGCTCCGGGAACCGGCACGCCGCGCGCCACGAAAAACAGGTGCAGCAGGGGGGCGAAGAACGGCAGCGCCAGGATGTCGGGCAGGCGCATCTCGAAGTGGGCTTCCACCGCGCGGCAATGCCGGGTGGCTAACTCCAGCAGGCCGGGATCGTGAATGCGCGGTACGGCGCCGACGTAGACCCGCACCCCGTACTCGGCGAGAGCATCGGACGCACGTTCGAAACGCCGGCATCCGTCCACCGCCACTGGACCCGGCGCGGCGTACTCGAAGCCGACCACCGCTCCAGCGGGCTGGAACAGGTCGCGACCCCGCGTGATGTGGTACAGGTAGAGCGGCTGTTCCAGGCATTCGGCGCGGTCGGCGGGCGCCAGTAGGTAGACGAACGGGTGGGAGGCGGTCAGGTAATCAACCCCGTGAACCCAACCTTGTTGGTCGTCGAGGCCGAGACCGAAGCAGGCGGCGAAGCCCGGCGAAGGCGACGCGAACACCGGCCCGCGCGGCGAGGGCATCAGGGTGGTCATGCCGCCCATCGCCGTGCCGTGGTAGAGCGCGACGTTGCTCTCGGCGAGGGCGATGGTCCGATGCGCCATCCAATCCAGCGAATCCCCGGCCTGGCGCCGGAAATGCGCCGCCAGCCAGGCCGCCGCGATGGCGTCCGCCAGGGGTTCAGCCGCGCCGAAGCATTCGACGAATTCCGCCAGCTTGGGCAAGGGCGTGAAGCCGGGGGAAAACGCGCCGTCGATACGCTGAGGGACCCACTGGGCGCTCGCGGAAGCCAGGAAGTCCCGGTAACGCAGCATCTCGACCCGGTCAGCCAGTTCCGGATGGCTGTGGTCGAACCGCGCCCGGTGGTCCTCCACGGCCTGCCAGTCTGGCGCCACCCATACCACGCGGGACAGGATTCCGTCGCGCAACGCGATCAGCAGGTAGTTGCCGTCGGTCACGCAGTCCCCACGCCGACCGAGCGGCAGGTTGCCGAGCCCCGGATCGGCCTCGTCGAACAGGTCGGGGTGCGCGTCGAAGTGGATGCAAACCCAGCCCCGCAGGTTGGCTTGGTCCCACAGGCGCAGGCATTCCTGGTGGTGGACCACCGGCGTGCGCGGCACGGATCGGTGGGCGTCCAGCAAGACCTCCGGCCGCAGCCAGTAATCCTTATTCCGGTCCTCCAGGACCGTGCGCTCGCTGTCGAGGAAGAAGTCGAAATCCACGTCCCACAGGACGGCTGGTGGATTCATATCCAGAATACTGAGCGAAGAGTGGCCGCTCACAGGCCCAGCTCGCTATGCGAGCCGAGGCGGACGAGCTGTAACACGGCATCATTCGGCTTGCGGTAAATCAAGACCAGATCCGGCTTGATATGACAGTCTCGATGGTCTTGCCACTCGCCGCCGAGCGCGTGGTCACGGTGCTTCTCGGCCGGTGGCTGGTCGTTGGCCAGCGCTTCGACCAGGCGGACGAACTCGTGTTGCAGCGTCTGCCGATGCGGGCCTTTGGCTTCGCGTTTCAGATCGCGTTTGAACTGGCTCGTCTGCTTAATCGTCCGCATCGAGCACGGCTTGCAGGTCGGCGAGCGTGACGGTTTCCAGGTCGCCCCGGCGTGCTTCCTTCATCGCCTTGATGGTGTCGGCGTTCGGCGCCAGCGGCTCGAAGGGCAATGCCTTCTCGCGGGCGACGCGGGTCAGCAGGAGGCGGAACGCATCGGACACGGTCAAGCCCATCGCCGCCAGCACGACGGTCGCCTCTTCCTTGATGTGGGCGTCGATCCGGGCACGGACCACGGCATTCGCGGGCATGGGTTTTACCTCCAGATTTGTGGGCTATATTGTAGCCCAAATTCGCTGCTGGCGCGTGCGGCTAGCCGAACCGTAGCAATTGAGTACGGGCGGGAACCAAAGGCTCCTGCCATTCACTGGCCCCATCGCGCACGGTCAATTTGCCAGCGCCGATATGCAATGCTTCGATCCTGCCGATATTCGGTTGCCGCTGTACCGCAGGATCGTCGATGCGGTATTGCTCGGTAGAGCCAATGACATGATGCCAGCCTCCCCGTGACTCCAGTCCGTCAAAACGGTACAAACTGCCGCCGTACAATAACAGAGGTCGCATCAGGCCCTCGCGGATGGTATCCAATAACTTTTGCAAGCCGTGCTCCTGCAAGACGGCCTCGTAAGTCCGCGCCAGCCGCGCGGTCGGCGCGCAGTCCACGGAACAGGGAAAATACTCCGGCAACAGGGTGGGATGAGGGGGAAACAGGTAGGCCGCCTTGTTGGGGCGCCAGTCGCGTACCCGATCCCCCGGGTCACTGTCGCGCAGGAACACTGCCAGCCAGGGCTTTCCGCTCTGCACTTCCGCGTAGGCGGCGACGCAGCACTCCGGGTAACCGTAGAGCGCGGCCAGTTCGCGGGCCGCCATCGGATCCGCCATGCCTTCCAGTTCCTCGGCGCGGCGGGTGGCGGCATCGTGACCCACGAACAGCACCCGGTTGCAGTTGGGGGGCGCCTGGCCGTAAGCGAGGCGGGTAAACGTGTCGTTCAGCGGGGTGTGGAAAACGGGTTCCAGCCAGAAATCCGACCAGCGCCACGGCCAGTGCTGGTGTTGGCAGAAATCGGCAAGAATCTCGCGACTGGCGGCGTCCGCCACCAACCGCACCACCGGCTTGAGGCCGCTCGCATACGCAAGCAGTTCAAGGACGTTGGCCCATGCGATCCAGTTCCGATCCAGCAGGTCCAGGATATCAGCCACCAGTCTGGTGGTCGCGGTTCTTGAAAGCATATTGGTTAATCGCAGGGGATGTTTAGGGCTGGCCTCTGAAACTTATTCAGTTTGCGGTGAGGGACGCGCCCTTGGATGCGCAAGGTCATGCGTATATACTATCCGCATAATTCAGGAGGTGCGCCCCATGCTATCTGCCTATAACACCTTGGCCCCCAAGAAAGCCGCCAACCTCAGCATTAACGCAGACCTGCTAACCAAGGCCAAGGAACTGGATATCAACCTGTCGGCCACCTTGGAGCAAGCCCTGATCGACGCCCTCAAGAAAAGACTAAGGGATCAATGGCTTGCCGATAATCAGGCGGCCATTGAGGCCTACAACGAGCACGTCGAGGAGCACGGCGTGTTCAGCGATGAGCTGAGGGCCTTCTGATGCCTCAGTTCACCGTATACCGAAATCCCAACCCCGAAACCAAAGCCGCCTACCCGTTGCTGCTGGACGTCCAGAACGACCTCATCGCCGACCTGAATACCCGGGTTGTCGCCCCTCTCTGCCCAGCATCCGCCATGAAGGGCAAGCTGATCAAAACCCTCACCCCGGTATTCGAAATCGACTGCGAGCAGTACGCGATGCTGACGCCTCAACTGGCGGGTATCGCGAAGAAGCAGGTTGGCGCCAAGGTAGCGGACCTGGCGCAATGCCGGGACGAAATTATCGCGGCGTTGGATCTGCTCATCACCGGGATCTAACCCAAACATTTCATAAAACCGCCATCGATGCCAGAGGCCGCCCTACAGAGTCGGATTCAAGGCGTGACCAGCCTGATGGAGTTTAGCCAGGGTGGTTTTCCTGGTGTTTTTTACAATAATATCAAGTAATTGTTTCCCGCCACCACACCACTACATCTGGTGGCTTCCACAAGAAATCTCATTAACCGCCATTCCGAACCCTAATTAGTACAGGTTTGACCCAGGATGCCTATAAATTATTACCATCATCCTTTAATTGTAGTGCTATAGTTTTTAGATAAGGATTAAATGCTTGCTCCATGTTATTGAGTTCTTCAATCAAAAATTCAGTGATTTCAGGCCATTCTCTAGGTTGATAAACATTCGTTCCAGTTTTTACGAGACAAATATTACAACCTCTTTTATGATCGTTTCTCCTCCAGTCTAATTTTTTACCCATTTTTCCTTCAATTTCATCTTTGAATCCCTCTAGAAAATCAAATATTTTTGTCTCTTCATTCTTGATGGGAATATATATATATAATCCAATTTCTACGCGGTTCTTATTTATATTGACCCCATAAGTTACATGTCTCAATCTCAAGCCGACGCCAGTTTGAAGGTAATACTTCTGCCATTTAGGACTAATTTTTCTTTGAAACAAAACCGATCTTCCATTAATCTGATCCAAAAAGTATTTCCAAAATTCATGGTTGCTAGCTCCCCTACCTTGTTTAGGCTGTATCTCCTCGCGTGTATTTGCCGTTATCGCCGAGAAGGAAAGAATATTTTTCAGATTATCCAGTTCCTCGTCCGATAAGTTCTCCTTGTCGTCATCCAACTTGAGGGAGCTAAAGAAAATCTCCATAAATTCGGCTATCCTACTGTAGTATAAATCATCTTTAACTGGGATATTTTTTCTGATCTCCTCGAATGCGCTATCTGTTTTAAATTTTTCCAAGTCCTTGATACCATCAAAGAAGTCGGCATCCAGATCGTCTCTATTTTTAATCATAAATTCATATAGTTCTTCAAAGGCCGTTTGCAGGCACAAAGCGGCGAACAAGATCCGCTGCTTGTCCTTGGTTTGGATGTCATCCGCTTCGTTAAACATCCCTTTTTTATTGGCGACCGTATTGAGGAGGATAAACGAATTGAACAGCCGCTTCATGCTTCTCGGGTTGCATCCAATCGATGAATCGACGATTTCTCGATAGGTGTTGATCTCGGCCTCAGAACAAACGATGCTCATGTTCGATAACAAATTGTTAATATAGGCCGACAGGTCGTACTGAGCGATGGGAATCGCGAAGGGAAGCTGAATGATTTTGTCGAAAAAGCTTTTGCCTTTGGCATGGCCCACGCTGACACCAAACTTCTTTTCGAGACCCTGGGTGACCACCGCGTAGTCCACCGCTAACACGAAAACGCAGTTGGGGACATCCATAAAGACTTTCAGCACTTCCAGCAGCTCGACCGCTTTTTCAGGAGCCAAGCGGTCCAAGTCGTCGACAAATACCACGATTCGATCTTTCCTTGATAATTTAATCTTCCTATCAACCGCTGCCCGGATTTTATCCCTGAGTTCCTCCAGCGCCTTGGCGGAGTCCTGCTTGCTGGTTTCCGCCAGTTTTTCTTTAACATTCCCGGCGATGGTTCCTCCCGCCAGTTGCTCGGTCATCACCACCGCAGCCGTTTTGGTAAAAGCCAGCGCGCCCTTGGCCACACTTCTTAAGAAATGCTGACTTTCCTCCTCCGCGCCGATCTTTTCCAGGAAGTTGCTCAATAAGGATGTCGATAAGTACGAGGCCATATCAAACTGAGAATATTGCCAGGTATTGAACCAGATCGGCACAATCTTATCTTCTATGGTCTGTTTAATCATGTTCATCATGCTGGTTTTGCCGGAGCCCCAATCGCCCTGAATGGCGATGGTCATGGGCGTTGAACAGCCTAAAATAAACTCGGACAGGCTTTCGACATAAACCTTGACATCCATAATATCTTGTTCGAGACGTTCCACGGGGGTGTCGGTGTAGCCTTGCATGATTGAATTCTCGCTTTGTAGATTTGATGGTAGAGCAGTTCGTGAGTCGATGTGCTGCGATAGCTTTGCTTTGGAAGTCATGCCGGTCAGTCGAAAACCAGCAGACCGGCGTAGGGTGACTGAGTTTCGCACACCGTGCGCCGCCCGCGCATCAATAGGGCATGATGCGTGCCAAACAGGCGCAACCGATCCCCTTGCCTTACCAAGTGACCGAGTACGCCATCGAGAGTGGATTCCACGCGGGCCGGATCGTAGTGCAGCGTGTCGCGCCGATAGCGGGCGCCCCGCAGGCGATAAATGCCCTCGTACTCGGTGTAGAGAATGGCGTCGTGCTGGGCCGCCAGCAGTCCGTCGGCCCAGACGCGGTCGTAACGCGCCAGCATCCGGTGACTGTTCAGGGTCACTTGGGCGGCGGCGGCGCAGTGGAAAGAACAGGGGTAGAAACTGAGCAGGCCGCTGTCGAAGTACTGCGCCGCAATATTGGCGCCGTGGCGGTAGGGCCAGCGCGGCCCGGTGTTGTCCAGCACGGGCAGAATGAAATCATTCTGCTCCCGCTCGGCGGCGGCGATGCTCGCGGCATAGAACGCCGAACAGCAGGCGGGAATGCCCAGCAGATTGCCGAAATCCGCGTCGGCGTGCGCGTGCTCCGCCTCCATCGCCCGCAGCGCCGCGGTGGGATTATCCGCCAGGTAAACCATCAGCAGCCCGGCTGGCGCCGCTTCCAACTCCAGTTCCAGTCCATGGCGGCTGATCCAGCCCCCCTTCCCGGCATCCGGCTGGCACACGTACTTGCGGTGGTGCAGCGCCACGTACAGGCCCAGGGCGGTCATGGCGCGGACGAAATCAGCGACCTCTTCCTCCGGCGCCAGGGTCCGCGCCACCTTCAACCCTTCGGCGGCAAGCAGAATCTCGCGGACCTTGTTCGTCGGGTGGCGCGCCGCCAGTTGCTCAAACAGCCGCTTGCGCGCCAGGCCGGGCATCGAGTATCGGTTCCAGCCGGGACCGGATGTGATGAATCAGCTTCCGGTAGTCGGCGCAGTAGATGGTGGGATTGCGGTAACCGTTGCCGGCCCCGTGGCGGTGCGGCAAGTAGCCGCCGCCGCACACCCACACCAGATCGCAGGACTGGCAAACCGGCGCCAGAGCGGCGATGCCGATCTGGCGCAGGCGCATCATCGGGTGCGCCAGCGCCGTGTCGAAATCGTGGTCGAAAACATTGAGGCCGAGGTTTTCCGCATTGGGACCCGAGGCCTTGATGCAGTCCACCATTTCGATGGCGCCGTCGGTGGCGACGGTCAGCAGCGAGACCGGCTCCAGCCCGAAGGACTCCACCGAACCCGCGCCGCCCAGCAGATGCTCGATGAGTTCCTCGAACTTGCGAATCGGCACCGCGCGGTGGCCGCCGTCGAACCAGTGATCGAACAGGCGGATCAACCAGTCGCCGTAGCGCGTATCCTCGGGCGAGACTTTACCCGCCGGCAACTCGTCCCAAGTGCCATGCGGTTCGAGGAAATCGATGGACGGCGGGGCGAAGGCGGCCAAGTGCTCGAACACCGGCAGGGGATCCTCGGTGACATCCATCACCGCCAGAATCCCGCCGAACACCGTGCGTCCGCGTTCGGCGAGCAGGTGTTGCAGACCGGCCAGTGTGTCCTGGTAGGAGGGACGACCGTTGGAGTAGACCCGGTTCTTATTGTGGACGGGCTCGGGACCGTCGATGCTGACGCCGATCCCAATGTCCAATTCGGCGAACAGATCCACCGTCTCGGCGGTCATGAGGGTGGCGTTGGTCTGGGTGCCGAATTGGACGGTGATCTCGGGTCCGAGCACCTCCCGGGCGCGGGTGACCGCATAGCGGAAGAAGTCCAGCCGCCGCAGCAACGGTTCGCCGCCGTGCAGGCTGAAAAACTGTTCGCGCACGCCATGCCGCAAGGAGTGCTCGCGTACCCGCAGCAGCATCTGCTCGTAGACCGCCTCGCTCATCTCCTTGGGCTTCTTGCGCCAGGAGGTGTTGCCGCAATTGTATTCGTAGCAGTAGTCGCACATCAGGTTGCAGCGACTGTGCACCTTGACCAGCAGGCTGCCCAGCGGGGTGATGGGCGCCGCGTCGTTGTCACCGGTTGAGTCACGCATCCGCAGGAATCCTCCGCGCGCAGTCGCTACAGGCCGTCCCCGGCAATATGCCAGTGGGGGAGCCCGTCAACTCGGCGCGCAATTGCCAGAGAAACGCCGCGCGCTTGTCCAGCAGCACGGAGTAATCCTCCTGGTAGGATCCGATCACGGGACCGGCCATGTAGCAAGCGCGGACGCTACCGTCCGGCCAGAAGGCCAGGAAGTCCGAATAGAATCCCACGCCAAGATCCGGGTCCACCCAGTCGTCAAAGCTGCAATGCGCGCCCAAGTGCGCGCCAGGACGGGCAAGTCCGCTCGCGCCCGCCCGCCCGAGCGCCAGCATGTCCTCGCGGTCCAGCGTGCGCCGCCGGAACACCTGGGGAAAACGACGCTCCAGTTCACGCCAGCGTTGCGCCACTGGCCGGGCGTTTCGCCCGAGCTGCTTGAGGTTCCAGCGGTTCATCGACCAGGCGATGCGCAGTTCGTAGGGCACGAACTGGCCGACGAACGCCAACTCCTCGGCAATGGTCCGGTAATCGTCGGCCAGCACCCACAGCCCGTTGGTGGGAATAAAGATTTCCAGGACGCCATGCCCCGCCAGCAATTCGCGGATACACTCCAGCAAGCGGTCGGGATTGATGAAGGGTTCGCCGCCGGTCAACGTCACCACCCGTAGCAAACCGTGGGCGGCGGCGCGCCGCACGATCTCGCGGAACATCGCCGGGTCCATATCAACGCCCCGGTCAGGCTGGCATTCGAGCCAGCAGTGGGCGCAGCGCTGCTGGCAGCGCGTGGTCAGGTAGAAAACACAACCCAGCGGTGCCCGCGTCGGGCAGCAACTGCGCGACGCGCCGGCAGGCGATGGAGCTACGTCAGGCAACGTTTCCACAATGCGATGCACTCCTCCAGGTTGGGGGGTAAAGCCACACAGCGATCGCGGTCGAGGCCCGCCCGCCCCAGTTGGCGATAGTTGCGCCGGGGCAGCAGCAACCGCCGGTAACCGTGCAACTCCAGCCAGCGACCCTTGGCCACCGCCCGACCCACCGCCACGCAACGGAATCCGCGCGCATGGCGCACCGCGCCCGTCACGAACACGCCGTCCGGCCAGCTCGTATCCTGGCAGCGGGCCACCAGTTGAAACAGCAGAGCCAGCGAGAACGAATCGCCCGTGATTCCATGGGCCGCGGGCGGCCAGTCACAAGGTGCCGATCCGACGTCGACGACCCATGCCTCAACACAGGGGCCGAGCATACGCCGGGCGTAGAGGAAGGCGGCAAACGCTCCCTCCACCGCGTCGGGATCGGCAAACAGATCCACCATGGCATCGGCCAGGGGGTGGCTCTCGCCCTGTCGCCGAGGACGCAGGCGGAGTTTCAGCCAGCCGCCCTGTTCGGGACGCCGTAGCATCCCGCGTCCGCCACGCACCAACAGGACGGGAAACGCCCCGTCCTCTCGGCAGGCCATCCCATCAGTGAGAAGTAGTTGAATTGTGTGTTCGGCCCGCGCTGCCCGAGGAGTGGGAACTGTGCGCAGCGCCACATTGCGGATCCTGAACCTGTTGGCGCAGTTTGGCCGCCACGCGCTCCAGGATTTCGTTCTTGCTCTTCTCCAGCGTCTCCAATGCCTCAACATCGATCTTCGGTTTCTCGCTCATAACAGCTTCTCTTTACGCAGGGGGAATTGAAAATTTCCGTCGGGCGTAACCAGTTGATCGCCCAGTCTTGTGAATCTACAGGTTTCTAAAGCTTTGATTTATGTAATTTACTGAACATGATTTTTCCGCCAATTTGGTAAACGCATAAAAACCGCGAGTTGGCCAACGGTTTGCGCCCGTTAGCCCGAACAGGTCAATCGTTACAATAGTCGAATAGACTGTAATGGAGCAGACGGAAACCATGTCTCTCCACAATATCTTTCCTCCGCCGTCATGACGCTTCCTTGATACGTTCGCCTAATGATCGCTTAAAACTATAGACCGCCCTCCCACACTTTCCAAGCGATTTCTACCCCAGATAGGCTTCTACCTCGGCTTCCAGATACACCGGCAGGTTTAGGCGGGCTTGGTGCTGGTGGAACTGGCCGCGCCTGCCCTGGGAGAAATCGATTTCGGCGGGCAGGTTGTCATCGTAGGGTTCGGTCGGATTGCTCGTGGGGTTCACCGAGTGACTGGACCCATCGTGGTTCGGTCTCGTACTGCCGGCGTTCGTTCCGGCCAGATCGATCAAATCCCGGTTGAAAACGCCATCGTCGGCCCGGCGATCCGAATTGGCCAGCAGCTTGCTCGTGGCCATATCGAGGGGCGTCAGCGTGGCGATACCGCAAACCTCATCACTGCATCACTGGAATCGGGCGCAACCAGTTCGCTACGCTTTTCCAGGATGATTTCAAATTTGATCGGGTGGTCCGTCGCCTGCACCATCGGTTTCGATATGAAGTCGAGCTTGACCCGGAATTTCCGAATTGGCGAGGGAGGGCAGGGCATTATTCCACGTGGCATATTCCGGGAGTTTCCTCACGGAACGGTCGAGCCGCCACG